>VFFS01000090.1 GCA_009392815.1 SAR202 cluster bacterium | reverse complement strand
CAGAAGATGTTGAATATGAAGGTTCAAACATCCGTCATAAAAGTGATCCTGCACTCAAAATTAGTTTTCATGAGTTGTCTTCTTTACTCAACTCGACTGGTGGACCAATCGTAGGAAGGGCTACAGTTAATCCAGGTGGTGTAGGCAACGCCTTTGCCGTACACATTGTTGATGTTGCTGTGGATAAGGATACTGGAAAGGTTGATGTTCTTCGCTACACTTCCATTCAAGATGTAGGGAAAGCGATTCATCCCAGTTATGTTGAGGGACAGATGCAGGGTGGTGCGGTGCAGGGAATAGGATGGGCCCTTAACGAGGAATATATATTTGACGAGTCTGGGAAAATGTTAAACACATCCTTTTTGGATTATAGGATGCCCGTCTCTCTTGATTTACCCATGATTGACACGGTTCTGGTTGAAGTGACAAATCCTGGACATCCTTTTGGACTTAGAGGGGTAGGGGAAGCATGTTTAGTGCCGCCTATGGCTGCCATCGCAAATGCGATAAATGACGCAGTTGGGGTTCGGATGGAAGAGCTGCCAATGTCGCCCCAGAAAGTTTCATCGGCTCTCGGAGAATATTGATTCTTTTGAAGTCAGGAGTGGATTTCTATAACGTCTCCATCGTGTAACTGGTGATTTCGACCCACTCTTTGCCCTTCAAATTTTCCTGATTTTCCCCAGAGAATGGCAAACTTTAAACTCTGACTTAAATCTTTGTGAACCTCATGAGCCGCCTCACCGACGGTACTTCCAATCGATAGAACTATTGGATCCTGTTTTTTGAAATCTTGCAGTCGTTCTCTTGGTGATTTCGGGTAGACTCTCATTATATTCAGAGCTTGAAATATTTCTGTACCTAATTCCTCCTCTCCCACGTTTTCTTCTGCACTGAACATTAGCACTGGATAGCGGGAGCCAAATCTGTCATCCATCGCTCCGAATTCATCAAGAGCTCCAGGTATATCAGCCTTATTACATATTATTATTGTGGGTTTGGATGTGTATTGATCAACTTCCTCATCAATTTCTATCTTGGGTCCAACTAAATTGAATCCCCATTCGGAAAGTTCAGAAAAAGATTCTTCTGTCTGGGCAATTGGATCGTTGGTAAGGTCGGCCACAAAAACGAATATATCACTTGTACGCAATAATCCATAAAGTCTACTTTGAGTTGCTCGATTGGTTATTGGTGGGGTATCAACCATCTGTATGTATATGTCACTGTAGGGATACATTCCTGGAACGGGCTCTTGAGTACTTAATTCATATGCCCCAACTTTGGTTCTAGCACCGGTTGTACTGGACAATATCTGGGACTTACCAACATTCGTAGGGCCTATTAAAGTTACTCTTCCAGCGCCCTCTTTAGGTAGTGAAAAAGGCTCTGTCCGTCCTCCTTTACCACCGGAAGAAGTTTCCAAATCAGACATGAGTTTAGATAGCCGTGATCTGAGTTGAGCCTTTAAGTGATCCGTACCCTTATGTTTGGGCATTATCTGCAACATTTCTTGCAGTGCAGCTATCTTTGCTTGGATAGTAACTGCATCCCGGAAACGTTGCTCTGCATCTCTGTATTGTGGTGGAACGTTGGTAGGCATAATTCACATCATCATATCAGTATGGTTTGAAATATGTGCTATACAAAGATAATGAAAACCCGGTAACTAATATACGAATTAGTTACCGGGTTAAGTAAAATTTTTGAAGGTCGCTTAGATGGCCGTATCTCCTGATTCACCAGTGCGTACTCTAATAGCATCGGAGACTGGGGTAACAAAAATTTTCCCATCTCCAATTTCGCCACTTCTGGTGGCAGAAACAATCGCTTCTACGACCTCATCTTTTTTATCATCTGCAACCACAGACACAAGCAGAGTTTTAGAAACAGCTGATCTAGTGGTTGTATGACCACCTCTGCCAGTTACTACCTCCACTCCCGCCTGTTGTCCCTGGCCGGTTACATTCTGATAGTGGAACCCAGTAACTCCCACTTCTAGCAGAGCGCTACTGACCGCATTAACTCTCTCTGGCCTGAATATGGCTTCGATTTTCAGCATGTCATCACCTCGCGTTTCGATTTCTATAAATCGCCCCTACTTTCCTAATTATTATGCAAAACTTTTTGTAAGGGCTTTATTCTTTGTTTCAGATATATTTTTAGTCAGCTCCGTCTCTTACTGTTGCTTGTTCGCCATGAGCAGCTAAGTCAAGACCAAGATCTTCGTCTGACTCTTCGCTTCTTAGTCCCAATCCTGGAATTTTGTCCAATATGAACAGAATGATGAACGTTACAACGCCCGAATAAATTAATGTTGCGATCACCCCTATAGCCTGGATTCCAACCTGTTCAGCATTTCCTTCGATGAGTCCTGGGGTTCCTCCTATAGCTTCTGCAGCGAATATTCCTGTAGCTATTGCGCCCCAAATACCACCTATTCCATGAACGGCGAATACGTCTAGAGCGTCATCAAGACCGGTTGAGTGGATGAACTCAACTGCAAAGAAGCAAATTATTCCAGCTCCAAGACCAATGGCTAAGGCGCCCCATATACCTACGAATCCTGCGGCAGGTGTGATTGCAACGAGTCCTGCGACAGCCCCAGTGGCGACTCCGACAGCACCCATTTTTCCGGTTTTGATCTGGGATATTATTCCCCATGTTAGAGCAGCTGTAGCAGCCGCAGTGTTTGTTACAAGGAAGGCACTAGCGGCAATTCCATCGGCTGCCAGCTGTGATCCAGCGTTGAAACCAAACCATCCAAACCAGAGTATCGCCGCTCCTAGCACAACGTAGGGTACGTTGTTTGGTTGCAAACCCGGATTTCTTCTCTTTCCAACTAAGATTGCCGCGGCCACGGCAGCGATTCCTGCGTTTATATGTATAACCGTTCCTCCAGCAAAGTCTAGAGCGCCCAGACCGTCTCCTCCTAGCCATCCTCCACCCCAAACCCAGTGACAAATCGGTGAGTAAACCAAAGTTATCCATACCACTAAGAAGATTAAGTAAGTTGTGAATTTGAAACGTTCTGCAAATGCTCCCGTTATTAGTGCTGGGGTTATGATTGCAAACATCATTTGGAAAATAACGTCGACTAGAGCAGGATAGTCACCTCCGTCATTTACGTCTATTCCAGACAAACCGAAGTTGGTCGTGAAATTTCCGATGTAGTCATTCAGAGCTCCTCCGTCGGTAAATGTGAAACTAAATCCCCACAGAACCCAAACGATGCTCACGACAGCGATTGACATGAAGCTGAGCATGATTGTATTCACAAGGTTTTTTGCTCGTACCAATCCACCGTAGAAAAAAGCCAGTCCAGGTGTCATGAAAAATACTAATGCAGAAGCAACTAGCATCCAGGCTGTATGACCTGAGTCCATATTTATCCTCCTAATTATTCCAAATGGAATGGTGAACCTTAATCAGGGGTCACCTTCCGCTTAACTGTATGCTACCGAGTTTAGGGTGCTTATGTTTCTAATATGTTGCTGAGTTGTTAAATTCATGTTTCTGAGTTGTTACATAAATGTTTCACACATTAGAAATGTAGTGGCTCGTCGTGGTCTACAAATTTTATCTGGAATAAAAATATTAATGAATCAATTATTAAATCCACAACATGTAGTGATCCAGTCTTGTGGTAGAAGCTACTATATATGGTATAATTCGCTTGCATAAAATGTGCGAATGTGTTTAATATGTCTCATCAGTTAGTCCTCACAAGGAGGGATGTATGGAAGCGTACTGTGTAAAGTGCAGAGCAAAGCGTGAGATAAAGAACCCGGAACAGACCACATTGAAAAATGGTCGTCCAGCAACACGTGGGACCTGTCCTGTCTGCGGAACCAATGTATTTAGGATAGGAAAAAGCTAAAGCAGTAGTAATCGTTGAACCCCCAAGAGGGGGCTATAGATAACTAACACTCATCAGTGTTAGTTATCTATTTTCAGTTCCATGCCTAAAGACTCCCATGTGTGCCTTTCCATTAATATGAGATGAAACCTGTTGAATTATTGGTAGGTACATACACCCAAACAGACAGTCTGGGCATTTATAGGCTTAGATTCGATTCGGCTGAAATGTCTTTTGTAGGCTTGTCTGTAACAAGTGGGATTCAGAATCCATCATTCATTGCCGTTCACCCCAGCGGATTGTACGCATATGTAGTTAGTGAAATATCTACTGGGCTTATCTATTGTTATAGAGTTATGAAAAGTGGTGCACTTAGGTTGTTGGGTATAAAAGGAACGGGTGGCTCAGGACCTTGTCACGTAGGGCTCAATAGAAGTGCAACGGTTGCAATTGTCAGTAATTATGAAAGTGGTAGTGTGTCCTCTTTCCAAGTCTATGGAGATGGAACATTAGAGGGGCCTTCAAGCTTCGTTCAACATGCTGGGTCCAGCAAAGACGTGGTAAGGCAGAGCAGTCCGCACGCCCATTCTGTTACATATCATCCCGAAAAAGACATAGCATTTGTCGCTGACTTGGGAATTGATAAGATCATCTCCTATGGGCTGAAACTGCCATCCTGCGAACTAATTGTAGACCCCAGGAGATTTATATCTACAGGGAAGGGGTTTGGTCCGCGTCATTTTTGTTGGCATCCTTCAGGACAGTATCTTTATTGTATAAACGAACTTGAGTCTTCAATTTCTACGTTTAGAAATAGTGATGACGGAGTACTTTCCCTTATAGACACGTCTTCAACGTTACCGCAAGGTTCACATTCTACGAACACTTCCGCGGATATTCACATTAGTCCCGATGGCAAATATGTCTATGGGTCCAATAGAGGAGATGACTCAATAGCTGTTCTTGAGGTAGATAATGTATCTGGAAACCTAAACTTTAAGACGGCTATATCGGCAGGTGGACATACGCCTCGTAACTTTGCTTTGACACCGGACGGAAGATTTCTTTTTGTAGCTAACCAAGATTCAAATAATATAGTTGTCTTTGAAAGAAATCCGATCACTGGCTGGATTCATCAAACTGGGGTTGAAACGTCGATTCCATCACCAGTCTGTATTAAATTTTTGCCAGAGACTAAACACTGAGTTTTCGTAGAGTATTACTTACACATTTATTGCTGTTAGATATGTAGAATATATGTACAAGAATTCATGTCAAATTTTTCAAGAATAGAAAATAAAGCTACCAGACGACTGCATACTTTTGATGCATTTCATAGTCTTAACTATAGGCTCCTTTGGGGGACTAATAGCACGATGTATGTATCAAGGTGGATGCAGATGACTACCTTATCCTGGTTTGTGCTGGATCGTACAGATTCTGCTTTTAGCGTTGGTCTTGTTGGGTTTTTCGGCATGGTGCCTTTTTTGGTTCTGGGGATTTTTGGGGGTTATCTTGCAGATGTACTGGATCGAAAATTACTGATTGCCGTGACCCAGTTTTTGAACCTAATCTCTGCAGTAATTATGTGTGTTTTACTGTCCTTGGATATAGTGGAATATTGGTATGCCTATATAGCCATTATTATCCCAGGATTGGGTTGGTCTTTAGATATGCCGTCGAGACGCTCCCTGATAATGGACATTATGGGCCCTCAGGGTTTAACAAACGGTGTTGCTTTGGATTCGGTTGGTATGCACATCAGTAAGATGATCGGACCAGCACTGGCAGGTGCATTAATAGCATTTACTGGGGTTCAAGGATCCTACATCTTACTTTCTGTTGTGATGGCTGTCGGCTGTCTTCTTTTTCTCAAGGTGAGTCAGCCGGATAGACCTAATCAAATTGCAAAATCGAAAATATCTAGCGGAACCACCTCAGATTTAGCTGGTTCCAGTGAGAGAAAGTTGATGAGAGAGGTGTTCAGTAATTTGGCTGAAGGTTTCAAATATGCTTTCTCCAGCCAAACCATTGTTGCCGTTATTGTGATTACGGTGTTTATGAATTTACTTTTATTCCCGTATATGCAAATGGTGACCGTCGTCTCAAAAAATATACTTTTTGTGGGACCTTTGTTAATGGGTATATTAATGTCTAGTGATGGCTTAGGTGCACTTGTAGGATCAACATTAATCGCATCAAGGAATAAAATGGTTTACCACGGTAGAATATATCTCTACGGTTCGATTCTATCTTTGATTGCTCTTATGGTTTTTTCAATGTCTAGCTGGTACTTAGTATCGCTCCCACTATTGTTGATACTTGGAATTGGAACCAGTGGTTTTGGCACGATGCAATCCGCCATTGTTCTTCTTGTCTCCCGTCCAGAGTTAAGAGGGAGAGCGTTGGGAGTAGTGACTCTGGCGATTGGTGCGGGCCCGATTGGATCACTTGTTGTAGGGGCTGTATCGGAATGGATAGGTCCAGCTAATGCATTATTGTTTAATTCAATAATAGGCCTTGTTCTTGTATGTCTTTCCGGGTTATTTATGCCTTCCATTCGAGGCAAGATAATCCCAGAAAATAATTAGTGTAAAAGTTCCCGTTATTGTTTCCAATTGTTGACTAGTCCTTTATAACGTCACTTCCGTCTATCAGCATAAGATAGGGTTCACCATGCTGGTCCATTGCATCAAGTGACCAAGGTCCCTGGGAATTTTCTGGCCTCAATCTGATCCCCCAATCTCCACCATAGACCAAATGTACAACTGCCTGGCCAGAATCAGAGACTGGGGCATATAGGGCTGGGCAAATAGATCCAGAGTCTTCACTACTCCACCCCGTAACTTCATACATACCAGGGTCTCTGTCGGGATCTTCCAGGTAGACTAGTTTTACTGGTACAGGCGGTTGATGTGCCTCATATACCTGTAAAGGCATCCACTCACAATTATCATTTTCCTCAGTTTCTATCCAGATCGATTCATACATTTAAATTTAAAGTTTGTGCCTTTATATTCCCATTACGTGATACCCGGTGTCGACATGTATCACCTCTCCTGTAACACCACTTGACATGTTGCTAGACAGATAAAGAGCTGTTGAAGCCACTTCATCGTGTGTGATATTTCTTTTCATAGGGGCTCTGTCAGAGTGGGCTTTTTTCATATCTCTATACCCACTTATTACCCTGGATGAAAGAGTGTCAAGTGGTCCAGCAGATATTGCGTTTACTCGAATATTGTCCGGACCAAGATCGTTGGCAATTTGGCGGACTTCATTTTCTAAGGCGGCTTTAGCTGTGCTCATCACGTTATAGCCAGGGAAAACCCTTTCAGCAGCCATAAATGACATTGTTAACATGGAGCCCCCATTCGTCATCAAAGGAGCAGCATTTCTGGCTATTGAAACTAGAGAATAAGCGCTTATATCGAGAGCGACTCGGAAACCTTCTCTGTCAGTATCTATGAACCTACCACCAAGATCATCTCGTTGGGCGAACGCTATCGAGTGGACCACTATGTCAAGAGTTTCACAATTTCCCCTGACTGTTTCAAAAGCTGATTTGACATTATTTTCATCACTTACATCACATTCAACAGTTATTGCATTATTCAATTGTGAGGTTAGTTTTGATACGGAGTCCTCTACTCGTTCGTTCTGGTAAGTGGCTATAATTTTTGCCCCGGCATCCGAAAGAATCTTGGCGATTGACCAGGCAATACTTCGTTGATTGGCAATACCAAAAACAACGGCAGTTTTCCCTGAAAGGTCGACTTTATACATAAATTACCCCCTCCTACTTAGGAGTCGTTAGACATAAGAATTCTATGTTCTGGCTATATTGTGTTCAAGGATTAATTAGCTTGTAACGGATATTCTCCGCCTTGTTCGGTACTATGTGGTTTGCTAGAATTTTTAATGTGGTGGGGATTCGTCTAATGGTAGGACAGCGGACTCTGAATCCGTAAGTATAGGTTCGAATCCTATATCCCCAGCCAGCTGAATGGGTCGGCTGTTCCATGAAGCTTAACCTTTTAAAATTTTATCCATATCTTGGTGAGGGATTCCAACGTCATCGTATACAGGTCCTCTTTTGATATAACCCAATTGAGTATAGAAGTATTCAACCTGAACCTGAGCAGATAAAGTAACGCCTCTAAAATGCTTATTTTTTGCGATGAAATGTAATTTCGTCATAATAATCTCCCCTATACCTTTCCTCCTCATTGATTTTATGACTGCAACTCGACCAATATGGGGAAATTCCAGTATATTGTCGGAATTTGTTTTACTGCCTTCCAGTATTAATCTTGCAGCACCTACCAACAGGGGGCCGATCGTTGCCATGACGTGAATCACTCGGCCGGAATCAATGGCCTCTAAAGTGTCCAGGGAGTCGATTTCTTCACTTAAAGGGACGCCTTGTTCAGAGACAAAAACTTCTTTGCGAAGATTAAGTACGTCCTCAAGTTCAGATGATGAAGAAATGACCTTTGTGATGCATTCAGATGTTTTCATAATATTGAATCTTAAGGCATCCGAAGTTATTAGTTAGTAAAATTTGCATTAATATGAGACTACAAACTGAGTTGTAATTACCCCTGATAGAGCTTTTAAAGTGAGGTGGAAAGTATGAGTGAATCTTCAGATGGGCATGTCGTATATGTGAACTTGTACAAATTGTCTTGGCCAATTGAGGGGCCTGTGGACGGTCAGATAATGCGGGGTTATGCTGCCTATAGTCTGGGGGGACAGAATTATGGTCCGGCCAGATGGGATGGGCCGAGTCCACAGTGGAATGTGTATTCCCAGCAGATTGCGAGTTGTGATTGTCCTCCTAATAAGGCCTATTACCGTTGGGATGAGCAAGACCGGGTTCGTCCTCATGCGAATGCTCATACGAAAGTTGATGGTTCAACGTGTGAGGCTGGGAGTGTCTGGCTTACTACAGAATCTGGACTGTCAGGAAACGCCATAGAGCCAATGTCAGAAGAACATTTGGAGTCTTTGGTAAGTGCCTACGGCGATTGGATTCCGCCATACAATGGAGAGGGATCACTATCTGAAACACCTTTAAGAGAAGGTTATTATCTTGTCATTGAAGACCGTGAGGCACAGGACGCCACATTTTATGAACGCGGATACGAACGTAGGCTTTAATTTAGTGGTGTCATGAGGTACCTATTATTCCTAATATTGCTAATGGCAGGCTGCTCGTTTAGTCAAGGGGAAAGAGTTATATTCAACGTAACTTGTGATCGATTCTTGGAAGATAAACATCTGAATTGGAATGTCTATTTACAACCTGAGGACTCCCTGTTAATAACACTGTGTTCCAACTCCACCACGGGCTTCCAATGGTCAGAATCTGCACGGATAAATGATGAACGTGTGCTGAAACAAGTTGAACACACCTATACACCTCCCCAGATGGAAATCCCTGGTGCTCCAGGTAAAGAGTCCTGGGTTCTGACGCCCCTTAAAAAAGGAAAAAGTGTAGTGTCGTGGGAATACAGTCGTCCTTGGGTTGGTGGTGAAAAGAGCGAATGGACATTAACTGCGACGGTGGTCGTTGAGTAGGCCACTAGGATCAATATCGTAAGAGGTTTTATAAATTTTGCCAATTTACATATAGGTACAGGGCCTACTCTGACCCAGAGACTCAGTTCTATTTATTTGCCCCAGCTGCCTCTTTCTTTTCTCATAGCGATGTTGTCATTTACTGGCACAACTTGAATGTCTCCTCTTCCCATCTGAGGCCGCAAAAGCGCGGTTATACTTTGCATATCAGTTGCTTCTAACACGGCATATGCTGTGTGTGAAACCTGATAACCCCAGACTCCCAATACCTTCACGTTTTCGTCTCCCTCTATCCATCTTTGAGATACTACAGCTTCGTCGCTATCGAACCCATGCTGAATAGCTGGGCAGGTCTCATAACTATGTTTTGCTGTGACATGAAAAAGCATTTCTATACTCCTTAATCTACATCTGTTCCCGATAAGAT
>VFFS01000089.1 GCA_009392815.1 SAR202 cluster bacterium | reverse complement strand
AAAAATGGGTCTATAGCATCAGGACTCACAAGTTACAGGATTCACCAACTTCCTCCAATGTAAGGACCCGGTTGTATAGGGAACATAGCAATTTTGTAAAAGGTGCCACTTGGGATGTTAATGAGCCTGTAATGTGGTCATGGTCAGACCATCTGGATCATCCCGATGGCAATATTGGGGATATTCCACAGCTTTATGACCTGAATGCTGTCCCTTATGAAAGTTTGATGCTCGGGTTATTCTCTATTTTTTATGGACCGGATAATCAAGTCGCGCAACGTGATGGGGTTCCAAAAATAAATGATTTACAAATAGGATTCAGTCGGGATGGATTTCATTGGGATCGGACATCCCGGGATGCATTTATACCATCAGAGCGAACCAAGGGATCTTGGGATAGGGCATATATCCATGCCGCAGGCGGTGTCTGTCTAGTTGTCGGAGATGAATTGTTTTTTTACTACGGGGCTTGGTCTGGGGAATCCCCTAATCTTAAAGGCGGATCGATGGGACAGCACTCTAGAGCGAACGCTATGTATGCTGGAGGTTCTACAGGATTGGCTGTTTTAAGAAGGGATGGATTCGCCTCTCTTACCGCGGGAAGTACCGGCGGTGCATTGACCACAAAGGCCGTAAATTTTAGTGGAAATAGCCTTTTTGTGAACTGTGATACCTCGGCTGGTCAACTTAAAGTGGAAATTCTTGATTCCGAAAATAATCCGATTAGCCCATTCATTCAAGATAATTGCTTTCCGATTTCAGTTGACTCAACTAAGCAATTAGTTAGTTGGAAGGAAACCAGTGACATGTCCACACTAAGGGGCAAACAAGTCAAATTTAAAATGCATTTGGTAAATGGAGAGATTTATTCGTTTTGGGTAAGTCAAAGCCAGTCTGGGAAAAGTAATGGATACGTCGCTGCTGGAGGGCCGGAATATAGAGGCTCGATCGATACGGGAGAGTAAATATGGATATTGAACGTAGAAATTATGAGGGAATACCAAAAACTGGATCTCCTCATTTCCACGCGGTGAGGGCTGGAGATCTGCTTTTTCTTGCGGGTGCTACTGCCAAAATGACCTCCGCTGAGAATGGATCAATGGGAGATCAAACCAGGGTGATCTTGGATCGTATGAAGAAAATAGTGGAGTCTGAAGGAGGTTCTCTTTCAGACATCGTAAAGATCACGAGTTATGTCACAGACTTATCACAGGAAGCAAAGGCTGAGACTCAAAGAGTTAGATTGGAATTTTTTGGAGATGATCTTCCAGCCAGTACTAGAGTCCAAGTCGCTGGTCTCGATGGTCCCACTTTATTGATTGAGATTGATGCTGTAGCAGTAATTTCGCGAGAGTAGTAACACTAATGATGAGCCAGATGTAGGGGGTGAAGGTTGCCTAGGTGGCTACATTTAAAGGGCAATATTTACTGTCCGTTAAATGTAGCCGTAATGCGAAAGCTTATACTATTTGCCCCAGGGTGTTATGGCTTCTTTTAGTGATTTATATCCATCCAGGAATCCAGGACGATCTCCACTATAAACCTCATCAAATACATCCAAAGCGTTATCTAGCCATTCTTCAAGCTCTGTGTTTCCCGGATTCGCATCAAGGTATGCATCCCGTATTAGAACAAAATGAATTCTTGGATCATATGGCTGTTTCGTTCCAGCCATCCATTCATCCCCATCAAGTAGGCGGAGTAACATAGCGTCAGCAGAGCCCAGTGTTTGTTCATGAATAGGAGGTCCGTCCATTCTGTGCATAACCGAGGTCATATCCCGGCCATTTCCTGTCGTATAGCCCATGTCTCCCCAAATTTTCCTCATGTCTACTTCTTGACCTAAGTGTTTGGCGACCATGCCACCGAAGGTTCTGAGGGGATCGGATATGTCGGCTAGCAGGTCTGTGAGTCGGTCACCGTCAAGGTCTGTGGCTAACACGATAGTTTCCTGTTGTTCTATAAGGTCCCACATAAGAAGCCCATAGTTTGTATCAGAAATATGCTGTTCGATTCTTCCCCCCCAGTTTTCCATTCCATCCCTGAAGTCATCTGGAAGAAGTTTGGCTATTTGATCAATAGTCTCTTTGTGCTCTTCATATGGGTCTACTGCATATTTTCTACCCACTTCAAACTTCGTCCCTTGTAGTAGCCAGGAATGTAGTCCCGCGTTTATTCCATCTTCCATGGCTTGTGTAGGTTTCATCGCCACGCGTCCGATGCGACCCGTTTCATGAACCATTTTGAGAAAAAGTCTATTTGCATATGCCATTTGCACGGCTGGAGTATTCATTTCTGAATGAACAATACCCTTTGCATCTATACCAAATACATTTTTGTTTTGGGAATACGGTAGACAAGGCATGCATCTGACCACTGTGATAGGTCCGTATGGTCTAACGTTGCAATAAACGCCCGCCTGGGTTCTTAGGGGGGCATTACCCGATTTCCCCATAACAACTACTTTGTTGCCATTTCCGTCGTTAACATACGCATCCCCAGCTGTTGACCATTTAATTGAAGTACAAGGCATATTACCAAACCAGCTAAGCGCCTCGAGTTCGGAATCATGACGATACTGTGACCACATTGGAACGCCGTAAAACGGGAGGCCCAATATGTCCGTGGCGGCTATTGTGCCCAAAAGGGCGTAGGCATCGGTAAGAGAGTGAGCCACAGGATTCACGTCAGTGCTGTGGTTTCCCCCTTGCCAGACTATAGCGTCCGGATATCCGTCGGGCTTTATGTCAGAAGGTTCAAATAACTCAGACAGCTTGCCAAACAAGTCACCGCCATCTGCCTCTGTCCTAGCTACTGAAAATAGATCGATCATTGACGCACCTCATAGTTTTTTTAATATGAACACATGGGATGGTAACAAATTCGGAAGGGTTTTCGTAAATTTAAGCTTTTTTGGGATGGAAATGGGATTTTGGGGTGTAACATAGCGGCAACTATCTGTTAATAGAGGTGAAATTGATGGGATTATCAGACCGAAGACCGACTACAGCAACAGAATATTTGGAATACAAGAGCCGCTTTAATAACTGGGGACGTTGGGGAGATTCTGATCAGTCTGGCACACTCAATCATATTGATAATTCTACTGTGCTTAGTGCCGTAAAGTTAATTGAAACCGGAGAGACTGTTTCATGCTCCAATCCAATAGGTACTGAAAATGTGGTCCCGAATCCCAAGAGAAACCCGAGGCCGGCAGATCATGTGATGTCCGTTAGCCAAACGGGGTCGGGGGATTATATAGGTGTTTACTATCACGGTTATGTTAATACCCATATTGACAGTCTTTGTCATTTTTTTACTGATTCTATTGAGGACGGAGGGAAACTCTATAACGGTGTTGACCCGTCAGTCATTACAGACACGGGAGCAAAATCCCACTCTGTGGACAATTGGAAGACTGGCATTGTTACCAGAGGTGTTCTGTATGACATCCCAGAGCTAAGGGGTACGGATTTTGTCGAATACGAACAACCAGTGGAAGGATGGGATCTACAAGATTGGGCTGATCAAGTTGGCGTTACACCTCGTAAAGGTGACGCAGTTTTGATTCGGTCAGGTTATTCGGCATTTTGGGCTGCGAATCCAGACTATGAGATTACCTCGCCTCCTAAAACTCCGGGGAACGCTCCCTCTATCCTAGAATTTTTATATGACACCAATGCAGCAATTCTCGGATGGGATCTCCAAGAGACAGGATTTAGATCCGAGGAATACCCAGCGCGTATTGCAGTTCATGAAGTGGCAATCCCTCACATGGGTATGCCATTGCTCGACAACGCTAATTTTGATGATCTTGCCGAGGCATGCAAAAGAAACGGTAGATACGACTTCCATATCACCATTGCTCCTCTTGTTATCAACGGCGGTACAGGTTCTCCGGTCAATCCTATCGTTACTTTTTAGAACCTTGTATAGCCCCCGTCAACTATAAAATCTTCGCCGGTTTGATAGGAGGAACTGTCGCTTGCAAGATATACGGCAAGCCCTCCGAAGTCTTCAGGCTGGCCCCATCGTCTGACAGGGACTCTCTTCATAACTCTATCTTCAAATTTATCGTCCCCGACTCGGGCGGAGGTCATTGCTGTCTCTACCCATCCCGGAATAATGGAGTTTGCTGTGATTCCATAGCGTGCCATCTCCACAGCAAGACCTCGAATCATCGCAAGCATCGCTCCTTTGGCTGCCGCATATGCTTCGTTGCGGGCCGCACCATGTATTGCGGAGGTGCTTGAAGTTCCTATTAAACGGCCCCCTTCTCCCCTCTCAATCATATGTTTCGTGGCTGCCCGAAAAGTGTAAAAAGTTCCATCCAAATTTATTGATAAAACTCGTTTCCATATGTCAGTAGGAAATTCCTGAAAAGGTGCCGCTCCTCCGGCTCCTGCATTAGCAAAGCAGGCATCAACCTTTCCAAGTAAATTAACTGTTTGGGCAAAGGCCTCATTAACAGCAGACTCATTAGATACATCGCAAAGTATTGCGTGGACGTTGTCGGATCTCTTCTGCAACTCGGAAAGGGCAGACTCATTTTTGCTGGGATTAGTTCCCCAGATGCAAACAGCCGCTCCAGCGTCGGCAAGCGCTGTTGCCATCCCAAGGCCTATTCCACTGTTGCCGCCTGTTATCAGAGCAGTTTTACCTGAAAGATCAAATGGCTCGTATGGCATAAAAATTTTCCTAATTTTTTTGGATCAAAATATTCGGTGCGGCATGTCTGGCTCTTCTTTAGTCATAACTTCCAAGACAGCTGGTTTACCACTGCCCACTACATTCGCGCATCTCTGTATAGCAGGCCCTACCATATCAGGGTTATCTATGCGTTCGTTATAGCAACCCATGGCTTCTGCTACCTGAGCATAATTTCCATCGGTGTACTTTGTCCCGTAAAGATCGTTTGCAGTCGGGAAATTATGAGGCCTATATATTCCCATGGCTGAATTGTTAAGGATGATTGTTAGTATAGGAATATCCTCTCGGACGCATGTTTCAACATCCAAACCTACCATTCCAAATCCATAATCTCCTATCAGGTTTACACAAAGTTTTGATGGCTCTGCCATTCGAGCTCCCATTGCTAACCCTAGACTGTACCCGAGTTGGGTTGATTTTCCCCAGGCGATGAATCCATTTGGATTTACGGCTTTGTAAAATGGGATGATCTGATCTCTCGGGCTCCCAGAGTCATGGGTAACGATGGTTTGTCTGGGATCAGTGTTTAGAGATAGTTCATGAATTACTCTGTAAGGGTTAATTGGAGTTTCGCTAGACTCTAATAAAGGGCTCCACTCCTTTATCCAATCCCGTCTAACTTCATTAATTTCATTAGTAAACTCAAACTTTTGTGTTCCCGATTTTGAGTCAAGAAGTTCTTCGATTTCGAGTATTAGTGAATCAAGAATGAGTTCTGCATCTCCAAGAACGGCGTGGTCAATGTCATAGTCTTTGTTTAAGTCATCAGAACAGTTAGTGATTTGCACAAGCGTTTTATCGTCAAATTTATCCATTCCATGGTGAATTCTAGTGAAACTTGTTCCAATTCCAAAAATAAGGTCACATTTATCTAGGAAATGCACGACCATATCTGTGGTTGAGCTGCTTCTCGTTCCCAGTGATAAGGGATGGGTTTCCGGAAATGCACTCTTACCTGCCATAGATGTCATTACTGGCACTCCAGTAAGCTCAGCTAATTTTTGAAGTTTCACACTTGTAGACCCTCCCGCATATAGAACACCCTGCCCTGCTTGAATGATGGGTCTTTGGGCCCCGAGAAGCATCTTTGCCGCGAGCTTTATGTCCTGGAAGTCTCCTAATGATCTTGTTCCTCGGACGGCAGAGTAGTTTGTGGGGATATCGTCAGATAACTCGGCCCTAAGGATATCGCTGGGTAGTTCAACTAATACCGGTCCAGGTCGCCCGGTTCTCAGTTGGGTAAAGGCTCTTCTAAGCATTGCAGGAATTTCGGAAATAGTTGGGACTGAAGATGACCATTTTGTTACAGTGTTGTAGGTGTCTGACGGTCTAAACGTTGGATGAACGCCATGCCTAGATCTAGGATTAGAAGCAGGAAGCAATAGTATTGGTACGGAGTCTGCATAGGCAGTCGCAACTCCCGCGAATGCGTTTTCCGCACCAGGTCCCGCCTGCATGGCAAATACTCCAGTTTTTTGTCCATTTGTAATGCGGCTGTAGCCGTCAGCTAAATTCACACCCACGCGCTCCTGCCGAAATATTAGCGGTCTTATCCCAGCCTTTGCTCCGGCTTCCTCCAAACCGTTGAAAGGGATGACTCCCATAAAGTCCACTCCCTCAGATTTAAGTATTTTTGCAACTAAGTCTGCACCTGTCATGATGTTCTCCAATAATGAATTGTTTCTATATTTTGTAAATGTTTTCGGTGTTACCTATGAACATAGCGTGCTTTTCTGAGACTGAGTAATGCTTCGTTATTTCCCGATATGAACGTATAACATCCTCGTAACTGCTCCAAAGACTATCTATCGGCCAATTTGTGGCAAATATGCACCGGTCTGAGCCGAATATCTCGATACAAGTTTCTACGTACGGACGGATACTGTCTACAGACCAATTATTATCCGCCATTCCTAGTCCTGATATCTTGCAAATTACATTTTGCGCCTTGGCAACGAGACTCATACCCGATTTCCAAAGCAAAAAATATTCAGCGGTTCTTTCTTGTGGAAGTCCGGCATGGTCCAAGACAATCGTTGTGTACGGGTAAAGTTTTGCCAGATCCAGCACTTTCCCCATGTCTTGAGTTTCAGCTGCGATACTGGCAACTAGGTTGTATTTGGAGATAAGAGAATATCCTCTTATGAAATCTGGTGAGGTTAGGTAGTCCCCGTATGAGAAGTCTCTTATACCCCTGAAGGAAGCGTATTCAAGATGTCGCTCAATCTGAGTATGGGCATCCTGTCCTCGGAGATCTGTGTAACCAACGATCGCTGAAGGAAATCCCGTGCGGTCATGGGCTGATTGCAGCCATTTGGTTTCATCAACGGGATCTTCTGACCCGATGGCTGCTTGAACATGTACAGCCTTAACTATGCCGTGGGGTTTCGCTAGTTTTACAAAGTCTTCTGCCAAGAAATTTTTCTGCCCCAACTTTCTTGTTTGTGACCCCAATACGGGATGGTCTTGGTCCGGTTGCCAATGACCATAGTGGAGAGTTGGATGGCTCATATCGTAAAAATGCACGTGGGCGTCTGCGAACAAAAAATCATTACTTTGACTCATACGGTTGCACCACCATCCACGACAAGTTGTGTTCCTGTTATAAACGAAGCTTCTTCTGAAGCTAAGAATAGCGCGGCATATGCTACCTCTTCAGGTTTTCCAACGCGCTTTAAAAAACTTCCCTCCCCCGCTTCTCTTAAGAAGTCCTCTTTATTAGCCTTCTCAAATGCGATGTGTCGTTCAGTTGCTGGCGTATAGATTGAACCAGGACAGACACAATTGACTCTTATTCCGTCGTCCGCTAGGTCCATGGCTAGGCATCTCGTTAGCTGGAGTAAGGCGCCTTTAGACGTGTTATAGGGAATGAATGCAGGTTGTGCGATAAAACTGCTCACAGACGCTATATTAACTATTGCGGGACTAAGTGAATCCCGTAGATATGGGAGGGCTTCTTTCACTGTGTGTACAGTCCCAAGGACATTTACACCAAAGACTCGCTCCCAATCTTCTGGAGATGTTTGCTCAACTGTCCCGAACACAAAGGCAGCTGCATCGTTCACTAATATATCGATGCCTCCCATCTTGTCGTTAGCCGCCTGGATTGACTCTAGGACGCTTTGTGGATTTGAAACATCAGTTTTTTGGAAATTGGCTACACCATCCCGTTTGGTAATCAATCTTGTTGTTTCCAATCCCCCGTTTGTGTCTATGTCAGCGATGAATACCTGTGCGCCCTCTTGTGCAAATAAGGTACAGATCGCTCTTCCAATACCCGAGGCTCCTCCAGTTATGAATACTTTCTTTTCTATTAATCTTTCTTTTCCATGTTTCTTCATAATACTTACTACCTCAGGCTAGGTGAAAAACCTCTTCTAAACTAACGATAAGCTGATCAGGGGCGGTCAAATTGTCACTTTCAAAAAATGGAGCCATTAAAGTCTGCCAACGGGAATTTACTTCTTCTGTGTTCATTCCCGCTAAAGCATCCTGAAAAGTACCTGACGTTTCAAAGTATCCAAATAGCAGGCCATCATTTCTCATAAAAAGGGAATAATTATTCCAACCGTGTTTTTTAAGAGCAGCCAGCATTTCAGGCCAAACGGACTTATGATGTTCTTTATAAAGCTCTATTGAGCCTTCCTTAACTTTGAACTGGAAACCTACTCTAGTCATTCCTGAACACTCCCACTATGTCGTTACATAAAATATCCTTTCTCCCGCGATAGTATAAATGTATCTTGTGCTACAATTCCGACCGCTCAATCTTGACCCATTAGTTGTAGAATTTTTAATTGGCACTTCATAAAAACAGTTCAGGTGGCGGCATGCCCATATTTGAAGACTTAAGAGTTTTTTCAGGGAACTCACATCCAAAGTTAACCAAAGATATATGCGATTATTTGGGTATTTCTGTTGGGGAATGTGACGTTTTTAAATTTTCTAATGACAACACCTTTGTTAGTTTTAAGGAGAATATTCGGGAGAGAGACGTATTCCTGGTCCAGTCTTTTAGCTCGCCAGTCAATGATCACATAATGGAGTTGCTGGTCATGATTGATGCCGCGAAAAGAGCGTCTGCGGGAAGAATCACTGCGGTCATTCCACACTATTCCTATGGACGAAGCGATAAGAAAGATCAACCAAGGGTCCCTATAACAGCGAGACTTGTCGCTAATCTTTTGACTGTCTCGGGCGCTGACAGGGTATTGACCGTGGATCTCCACGCAGGGCAAATTCAAGGATTTTTTAATATACCTGTAGATGAACTTAGCGCCGTTAACATGCTGGCGGCACATTTTAAAGACGAAGGCAAAAATATAGAGGTGGCTTCCGCGACAGATGCGGGTGATGTTAAACGTACTAGAGATACAGGGCGTTATTTGAATGTTCCTATTTCGATAGTCGAAAAACATAGGATAGGGAATAACGACAGAGTTGAGGCTATGAGTCTCATCGGAGAAGTTGAAGGTAAAACCGCTTTGGTGGTTGACGATGAGATAGGCACAGGAGGCACGGTTGTAGCTACAGCGAATGTGCTTAGAGAGCATGGGGCAGAGGAAATTTACTGTGCAGTAACTCATCCTGTTCTGGCAGGTGAGGCCTCCAAACTACTTGATGACAGTATAGTCAGCGAAATCGTAGTCACAGACACAATGCCTGTTCCCCCCGAGAAAATGGGTCCCAAGATTAAGGTTATCTCTATGGCGCCGATGCTTGGTGAAGCTATTCATCGCATACACAGTGGACTTTCTGTGGGAGCAATGTTCGACGCTTAGTGCGAGATAGGGCGATTCGATCAATTTCTGGCTGTATAATTCAGTTGTGAATAAATTATGGCTTTATTGAAAAACATATCTAAAATTTTTGGTAATAGCGACGAAAAGGCTATTAAAACTCTCCAGCCAATAGTGGATGAGATAAATACGTTTGAAAAGGCGATAAAATCCCTTCCTGATTCGGAGCTTTATTCCAAAACCATAGAATTTCGGTCCCGACTCGAGAGTGGAGAAGATCTAGACTCGATTCTTCCTGAAGCATTCGCAGTAGTGCGAGAGACGGCATTTCGTGTACTTGGCCAGAGGCACTACGATGTTCAATTGATCGGAGGGATAGTTCTACACCAGGGGAAGATAGCTGAAATGCGAACGGGGGAAGGAAAGACTCTCGTTGCTACACTTCCTGCCTATTTGAACAGTTTACGTGGTGATGGCGTTCATGTGGTCACGGTAAACGACTACCTCGCCAAAAGGGACGCTGAGTGGATGGGTCAAATATATACCCAATTGGGCCTAACAGTCGGCGTTCTTCAAAACAACGAGGCTTATGTATTTAAAGGTCCAGGTGAGTTGGAATCTGTTCATCGCCTGCAAGCTTACCAAGCGGATATAACTTACGGGACAAATAATGAATTTGGATTTGACTTCCTTAGAGATAATATGGCCGAATCGTCAGCATTTAAGGTTCAAAATCAAAGATCATTTGCAATCGTAGATGAAGTGGACAATATTTTGATCGATGAAGCTAGGACTCCGCTAATAATAAGCGGTCCCTCGCAACAAAACCCTAATGAATATGTGAAATTCGCCAAAATTGCCCCGAGTTTACATGAGGATGATGATTACACTGTTGACGAGAAACTGAGAGCAGTGTCTTTGACTGGGACAGGTATCGGAAAGATAGAAAAATTGTTAGGTGTGGAAAACCTATACGACCCAGAATATTTTGGTCAAGTTCACTATCTGGAAAATGCTGTACGGGCTCAGGTGGTATATCAGAGAGACAGGGATTATGTGGTCCGATCGGGGCAAGTGCTGATAGTAGATGAGTTTACCGGTCGGATTATGGAAGGAAGGCGCTTCTCTGACGGTATGCATCAGGCTCTGGAGGCTAAAGAGAAAGTTAATATTCAAAGGGAGTCAATTACATACGCCACAATCACACTCCAAAATTACTTTCGTTTGTACGACAAACTATCTGGTATGACTGGTACAGCAGTCACCGAGTCAGAAGAGTTTTGGAAAATTTATCAATTAGAGGTTTTGTCCATACCCACTAACAAGCCTATCGATAGGACTGACCTGGGCGATTTGATATTTTTGGATCAACACTCCAAATACCAAGCGGTTGTATCAGAAATATCTTCCCGGATTGCGAAAAATCAACCTGTTTTAGTTGGTACCACTGACATTGATAAATCTGAATTAATTAGCAAACTTCTTAAACGAGAGGGAATTAAACACGAAGTACTTAATGCAAAACAGCACGATAGGGAAGCATCAATTATTGCTCAAGCTGGAAGACCCGGTTCTGTCACAGTCGCGACTAATATGGCTGGTAGAGGAACAGACATCGTTTTAGGGGGCAGTAAAGAAGGGGAAGAAGATTTAGAGTGGGAATCCAGAAACAAAACTGTATTAGATGCTGGGGGTCTTTGCATTATAGGTACAGAGAGACATGAAGCGAGAAGAATCGACAATCAACTCCGGGGTCGATCTGGACGCCAGGGCGATCCGGGTGAAACAAGATTCTTTGTGGGCCTAGATGACGACTTGGTTCGCAGATTTGGAGGAGACAGGATCAAGTCGATTATGGATTGGGCTGGATTGGACGATGGCAGCCCAATTGAAAATAAGATGATTTCCAAATCAATAGAGAATGCTCAAGTCAAAGTCGAAGCGTTTCATTTTGATATGCGGAAACATTTGGTGGAATATGATGATGTTGTTAATACCCAAAGAGACCTAATATATGGTCAAAGGGAAAAAGTTATTAATGGAGCTGAAATATCCGATCAAATTCGCGAAATGCTTCAAGCTGAATGTGTCGCAATAATAGAAAACTCAATGACTGGTCCTAGACGGGAAGAATGGGATGTTGATGGAATGTTATCGGCTCTTTCATCGTTGATTCCTTTAACTTCTGAACTATCTGACAGAGAGAATATCCTATCGACCGAATCTCAATATTACATCGATTCAATACTGAATTATTTGGACTCAATCTATCTATCTTTTGAAGATAACTTAGGTCATGAAAATGCTCGTGAAATTGAACGGTTTTTCATGCTGCGCTCGATTGATAATAACTGGGTCCAACACCTGACAGGTATGGAAAACCTCAGGCAAGGTATTGGCCTCCAGGCGGTGGGACAGCGTGACCCTTTAGTCATGTACAGAAAAGAGGGCCATCAAATGTTCCGTACTTTACAGGAACGAATTCAATCGGATGTTGCACACTCCCTTTTTAAAGGTGGTACAGAGGTCCTAGATTCCCAAAAAAGAATCTCGAAGCCTAAGGTAACAAAAAATGTGAGGCCCGACGCAGTTAATAATCAATCTGCATCGTCCTCAGTAACTAGTAAAAAAATCGGTCGGAATCAGCCATGCCCGTGCGGCAGTGGTAAAAAGTACAAGAGGTGTTGTGCCTCAGCTGCCTGAACGAGAGGTTTTGCCATACCTAAGGAAATGAGCCAACCAGCGGGGAAATTTTGGCTAGACCCTAAGTTGTGGGCCATTGCTCTCGCGGAAACCTTAGCCTGGGCTGGGTTATTCTATATGTTCCCTGCCCTATTACTCAGGTGGCAGCAGAATTTCGGTTGGAGTATTTCCCAATTATCCTCTGGCCTTATGTTTGCTTTGGTTATTTCAGCCTTGATTGGGATACTGTCAGGCACTCTAATCGACAAAGGGTACGGTAGACCTCTTGTGACGTTTAGTGTGATAACAGGTGGATTGGTTCTTTTATTTCTTTTAATTATTCAAGAACTTTGGCAATTTTATTTAGTTTGGGCGTTGGTAGGAATATTCATGGGAGGATGTTTTTACGATCCTTGTTTCGCCATGCTAACGCGAAAATATGGCGGGAATGCAAAGGGTCCCATTGTAATGGTTACCTTCTTTGCAGGACTCGCTATCACGGTAGGTTTTCCGGTTTCCTCAATAGTGGCCAATACATTTGGTTGGAAGGCTAGCGTATTCACGTTTAGCTTATTTCTTGTTCTAGTGTCAGGACCATTATTCTGGTTCGGCTATTCTGACGAAGCCTATAGTGGGGTGAAGCTAACGAACAAATTAAAGACATCATCGAGAAAAATGATATCTAATTTGTTTAGTAACCCTATATTTTGGGGTCTTTCAATAATGTTCACAGCATTTGGCATCAACCATATTATGCTTCTCAGTCAAATACTTCCTATACTAGACAGTAAAGGATTTTCCGATAAAAGTGCCGTCCTAATAGCCACTTTCATGGGGCCAATGCAGGTCTCGGGACGTATGTTATTGATTACAGTTGAAAAACTTGGAAACAAGACCTTACCTAATATTACTGTGTCATTGGTATGCTCAACAGTGCTGGCCGCAGCAAGTCTCTCACTCTATTTTTCTGACATACATAAAGAACTGATATTAACCTTTCTTATTTTTCAGGGGTGTTCATTTGGAATTATTAATATCATCAAACCAGTAATAACTGCAGAACTCCTCGGGCAAGAGAACTTTGGATTCACATCATCTATTGTTGGATTTGGGTACATATGGGGGTTTGCGTTTGCTCCCGGCATTGCCGGATTTATTTCCGATGCATTAGGTAACGATGCGGTGATAAAAGCAGGCTTCTATATTGCACTGATAGGAATGGGCGCCATGGTATGTTCTACTATTTCATTCAGAAATATAAGGAGATATATTGGCTAGTATCACCCAAATGAGGTTTATTTGATCAGAAGCATTTTTTGCATGGTTTTTGCTACCGTAATTTGCGGGCACCCATTTTAGGTAACTAAGGATTTCAACAGGTGTGACTGCCCCCGTTCATATTCAGGGACTATATGAAACCTCAACATCCCGTTTTCGTAAAATTGGAATATCTCTGCTGATCGAAATCTCTGATAAAGGATTACCCTCTAGCCAAACCCAAACTTCAGTTAACGAATTGTTTTCCACCAGCGGCGATATGTCACTTATAAGATTGTTTCTAAGATAGATAACACCGATATTTTCAAGTTCAGAGATTGGCCTTATGTCTTTTATTTGGTTGTCCCTAAGGAAGAGTACTCTCAATCCTTTTAGGTGTTTGATAGAGGAAATATCTTCTATTTTGTTCCCACTTAAATATAGATAACGTAAATTTGTCAGGGATGATATGGGAGCGATTTCATCGATTTCGTTTTCACTGAGGTACAAATATTTTAGATTTTGTAAATTCTCCAAACCACTTATGTTGGTTATACCCATGCCGCGAGCATCGAGTTTTCTAAGATTATTCAATTCTTCCAGCTCAATGTCTTCTGGATAATCTACTCCCAACGCTCTCTGCACGGCGAGTTCGAGATATGGGTCTGGGAAAATGCTTATTTCCTCTATATATGGTTTATCCGAAGTTCCGCTACAACACACAAAATAGGTTGATAGCAAAAGAAAGAACATAATTAACCCGGCAGACCTAAATCTGTGACAATTTTTGTTGCGTTCCCACATATGACTTGAGCACATTAGCTATTTTTTGATAACTATAAATATCCGTATTGATAATATTTCAAAAGAAGGAACTACTGGCTAATTTCGGCCTTTATTTTTATTGATGTCAGAGTAGTTTTTCCAAAAGGTCCTCTATACGATTCCGTCTCTCAAGAGCCGCTTCAAGCCTATCCCGTTCCTTTTGGATGACATCCTCCGGAGCGTTTGAGGTAAATCCTTCGTTTGAAAGCCTTTTATTGATTGATTGGATGTATTTGTCAGTGTCAGAACTTTCCTCTTTCAATCTTCCTAGCTCATTTACTAAGTCGACCGACTCTCCCACCTTCAGGGAAGTATTAACACCAAGCGTTATAAGAGATACGACTCCTGTTTCTGGAGAAGGTAACTGATTTTGCGATATGGTCGCTTTCATACCTCCTAACTTCTGAATCGCGTCTGCATTATCACGAATGAGGCTTGCGTCATCGATTGAAAACACGTCTCCGTCCAAAATATCGTTAGCGGGTATTCGAAGCTCGCCTCTAATATTTCTGATAGCCCCAATAAGATCAAAAATTTTCTCCAATTGGTGTTCAGACTCTGTGTTAATTCTCTTCTCGGATTTATTTGGATAGGGCATCAACATTAGCGTATTAGCTAGGCAGGGTTCGGTGGGAAATTTGGCAACCAGGATTTGCCAAATTTCCTCTGTGACGAAGGGCATGAATGGGTGTAGTAATCGCAGGCTGCTTTCCAATACGTGGATCAAAACTTCCATTGGGGATGATTCGTCAGGATCACTAAAACGAAGTTTTGCCAGTTCTATATACCAGTCACAGTATTCGTTCCAAAAGAAATCATGGATTTCTCTTTGAGCATCTCCATACTGGTGCTCGCCTATCAAGCGATTAGCATTTTCCGAAGTGTGTTGTAGACGGGATATTATCCACTTATCGTGCAAATGTACTGGTTCAGGATCTAACCAATCACACGCAGTATCTTCAACTTCGCCGCGCGATATGACAAAACGAGCTGCGTTCCAAAGTTTGTTGGCAAAGTTGCGACTTGATTCGAGTCTGCCTTCGCTCATTCGGACGTTGTTTCCGGCGGAGGTACCTGTAGTTAGAGCGAAGCGTACCGCATCTGAACCGTATTGGTCGATTATTTCTAGGGGATCAAGGACATTTCCTTTCGTTTTACTCATTTTTACGCCGTCTGGGTCGAGAACTAGGCCGTGCAAATAGATCGTATGGAATGGGATGTCACCCATATTGTAGATTCCTAGCATTACCATTCGAGCAACCCAGAAGAACAGTATGTCGTACCCTGTTTCTAGGACTGACCCAGGATAAAAATAATCTAAATCCTTTGTTTTGTCGGGCCATCCTAAAGTTGAATGTGGCCACAGTCCGGAGCTGAACCAAGTATCTAGGACATCTTCATCTCTGCTCAGTGCACCTGAGCCGCAATGGGTACAATTTTCTGGGTCTGTGTATTCAACTATAACTTTGCTGCAGTCTTGACAGTACCACACGGGAAGTTGATGTCCCCACCATAACTGTCTACTGACAGGCCAGTCACGGATGTTATCCATCCAGTTAAAGTAAACGCTTTCAAACCGCTTGGGAACTATCTTGATTGAACCGTTCCTGACGGCCTCTCTCGCGGGTGCAG
Source organism: SAR202 cluster bacterium (assembly GCA_009392815.1). Lineage (GTDB taxonomy): Bacteria > Chloroflexota > Dehalococcoidia > Lucifugimonadales > UBA826. The sequence goes on along the minus strand of VFFS01000089.1, from coordinate 56,058 downwards.
CCAGTGGCTCCATAGACACGTACCATTGCTTACTTATTAAAGGCTCTATTACTTCTTCACAGCGATCACAATGGCCAACAGAATGTTCAAATTTTTCCGTACCTCTCAAGAGCCCCAAATTTTCAAGCTCATTCAAAATTGACTGTCTGCATTCGTCACGGTCTTGTCCTTTAAATCGACCTGCCTTCTCACTCATTCGCGCATCTTTGTCAATAACTTCAATGATGGGCAGGTTATGGCGTTGACCGATTTCAAAGTCGACTGGATCGTGGGCTGGAGTTACCTTTAATGCCCCTGTACCAAATTCTACGTCAACTGACTCGTCGCCAATAACGGGTATGAGTCTATCGCTTAGGGGAAGCAGAATTTCTTTACCTATGAATCGAGACATTCTGTCATCGGTTGGATTTACGGCGACGGCAGTATCTCCGAGCATGGTTTCAGGTCTTGTTGTAGCAATAGTTAAGGAACCTGAATTGTCCGCCAATGGGTACTCTATTTCTACTAGGGCACCAGTAATCTCTTTGTATTTAACTTCAAGTTCCGACAATACGGTTGCGCATCGCGGACACCAGTTGGTAATTCTTTCACCCTGGTATATCAAATTGTCCTTGTAAAGGTCGACAAATGTCTTTCTAACTGCCTTCCGAGGGCCTTCGTCCAAAGTGAAAGCTTGTCTACTCCAATCGCAAGAAACCCCCAGGTGTCGGATTTGCTGGTATATACGCTCCCCGTATTGGTCTACCCATTTCCAAATTCTCTTTTCAAATGCTTCCCGTCCGAGATCATGCCGAGTGACTCCTTCAGTGGCAAGAAGTCTTTCCACTACAACTTGAGTAGCTATTCCTGCATGATCTGTGCCAGGGAGAAATAATGTTGGATCTCCCTTCATGCGGTGCCAACGCACCATCATATCTTCTAAGGCTAGTGTGAGCGCGTGACCCATGTGTAGTTCACCAGTCACGTTAGGCGGTGGCATAATTAGCACGAACGGTTCTTTATCAGGATCAACTTTTGGTGAGAAATAGCCATTCTCGTCCCAGAAACTATATATCCGGTCTTCCACGAGAGACGGGTCGTATGCTCGGGCCATTTCAGTAGATATTTTCAATTGGCTCATATATTGGTCAGGTCCTACTTAACTCACTACACAATAAACGTGATTATCGGATTTCTTAACATAACAATGTTACATCTATTGTTCTAAATATCTGCTTTATGGATTGAACTAGATGAAATGATTTTGCAACTGACTCTTTTTAATTAGAATAAGTATTGTGCCCATCTTTTTGATGTTTGTTCAGTTTTTTTGTTAAATGGAGTCCCTCCAAAATGAATTCGAGGGCAGATATTAGACAAGCAGGCTCATCTGTTTCAGAAAGTTTGACTAATTCTGATCTGAGACCTGGAACTTTATCGATTAGCTGAATGTAGCAGAAATCTTCTATGTCCTCTCCGGTATCAAGAGTGTAATCCCCTTCATCAAAGATACTAACGAGTTTTTCAAACACATGGTTCTCAGATATGTCGCTGTATGTGTTCACAACAGCTCTATCTATAATCCCTTTGACGATAGGTAACTCTCGATCATCTTCCACAGTTTCGAATTCCAGTTTTCCTGTCGTGGCCGGTAGTAAATATGGAAGATCACTTATTCGCGGAGCAGATATACCTTCCTGCTTTGTACCCCTTCGAAAGGCCTGTGCAACCATGACTTCATAATTCGCAATCGTTAGTCTGAGACTTACTCCTGACCTCTGATTAATCTCAGGATTCCGCCTAGCCAGATGCGTTATGTTACCTATGATATCTCGCATGAACTTTGGTATAAGCACTGATTTATTAATTATCGCCGGAGAAGAACTTTCTTGAATCGCAATGTCCATCTCCTCCGCTATCGTTTTGGGATAATGTGTCCTGATTTGTGCTCCATATCGATCCTTCAGAGGGGTAATAATTCTCCCTCTATTTGTGTAGTCTTCCGGGTTTGCAGTTGCGACGATGTATACGTCTAGGGGTAAACGGATCCGATATCCTTTTATTTGTATATCTCTTTCCTGAAGCAAATTGAACAGACTTACCTGTATACGTTCTGAGAGATCCGGAAGTTCATTGATACAAAAAATGCTTCTGTGTGCCCTTGGTATCATTCCAAAGTGTATAGCGGACAAATCTGACAAATGTCTTCCTTCGGCTATTTTGATGGGATCTATTTCACCTATTAAATCGGATACCGAGACGTCAGGAGTTGCGAGTTTCTCTACGAATCTCTCCTCTCTATTCAACCATGAAATCTTTAGGTCGTTGCCTTCAAGTGCGGCCTTCTGTTGGCATTGGTGGCAAATTGGGTCGAGAGGGTCATCATTAATTTGGCAACCGTCAATAAATGGGAGATTTTCATCAAGGAGATAGGTGAGTTGCCTTAACAGACGAGATTTTGCTTGTCCTCTTTCTCCCAATAATATTGTGTCGTGACCCGCGAGAATTGCATTTTGTAACTGCGGTATCACAGATTGTTCGAAACCAATTATGCCTGGGAAAAGATCCGTCCCACTCTTCAAATATTTTATGAGATTGTGTCTCATCTCCTCCTTGATGGTTTTGGCAATATAGCCCGTACTTTTGAGTTGGCCAAGAGTAGTGATATCTGACATCAAAATTGCCGCTCCTGAATGGGGTGGTTATCCGTTGCTACGATGTATGGAAACCGAAGCATAGTCAATGTTCCCGTCATTTAAATCCACATCTGGTTTCATAACTTTGACAGATACGGCTTCAACATTAGCAAGTTCTAGAATTTGGTCCGACAAAGACCCCGCTAGAGCCTCGAGGAGTGAGTAAGGTGGGCCCTCTACCAAATTTTTAACAATTCTCACAACGCGTGAATAATCAACGGTTTGTTCAATGTCGTCTGAAGTAATAGCCTTGCGGATGTTAGTCTGAATGTCTATATCAACACGGAAGATTTGGCCGTTGAGTCGCTCTTGCTCGTGCACTCCATGATGACCAAAAAACTCTAGTCCTTTAAGTGTAATAACATCCATTATTCAATTCTTGAGACTATTTTCATAACAGGTCCATCTGTTGGGCCATCGCGATGACGGATTCTGCCCTTTTTACAACAGGTACGTCAACTACCATTCCATTCAAAGATGTGGATCCTCTTCCCTGCCCTGCTGCTTCTTCGAACGTCTGGATTACCTGACGGGCATATTCTATTTCATCAGTAGTGGGAGAGAAGCATTGATTGATAGTTTCAATTTGGGCTGGATGAATTGCGAATTTTCCTTTGAATCCCATTGAGCGGGACTCTGCCGAGGATGTTTTCAATGCTTCAGGATCCTTGAAAGCGAAGAATGGAGTATCTAATGCCGGGACATCTGCGGCTCTAGCCGAAACGGTCACCACGCTACGTGCATAAGTAATCTCTTTATCATCTATTCTCCTTTCTATGCCCATATCGTTTGTAAAATCTTCAGCACCAAAAGCTGCAGCACATATGCGAGTAGAGCACGAGAGTATTTGGTAGCAATTGATAACGGCACTTGCCGTCTCAATCCACGGGATAATTTTTGTAGTCCCCGTTGGGATGTTGGCTTTAGTTTCGCACCGGCTTAAAGCGACGGCTATATTTCCTATATCAGACGTACTGGATATTTTCCCCACTGATATTCCATAAAGGCCTGGTCTTACAAGAGCAGAGATATCTTTTTCAAAGAATTCCGTATCCATTGAATTTATGCGAGGTATGATCTTCTTCCCGGTAGCAATTAACATATCCAGATGATCAGAAACTACTTGCCGGGCTTCCTCTTTATCGTCGAATGCCACAGAGTCTTCCAGGTCGGGAATAAATGCATCAGGCAACGTTTGCGATGCTTTTTGGAGCATTCTGGGTTGGTTCCCTGGAACAAATAATAAACTTCTAAGAAATTCCAAATCTATGTCCTTATAATGCTATGGCAATGTGTATAGTGTTCGAGTATATAGCATTGAAGTACGTGATTCATTGGAGTTCATTAATTGGAAAATCTCGGTGATGATACTGGTAATGGGAGAATAATCTTATGAAAATAACTAACGTGAAAGCGATACCAACTGGATCTCCTGAAGTCGGAGCCAATGGAAGTAGGCAAATCAAGAGAAATTTCGTCTACGTTAAAGTTGAAACTGATGAAGGACTCGTTGGGTGGGGAGAATCTACTTGCGGACCACTTACTGTGGCTAGTATGGTCGATGAAATCGGGGCCACTTTGATTGGGAAGGACCCATTCCGTATCGAGCAACACTGGCAAGAGCTCTATCACCTTTATCACAATGTCCGGGGCGGAGTTATCCAACTTGCTGCGATTAGTGGGATTGAGATCGCCCTTTGGGACATCAAAGGGAAGGCTTTTAATTGTCCGGTTTGGGAGCTCATTGGTGGGCAAATGCGGGAGAAAATTTGGACATATGGTCGTTTCGATGGAGCGACGCCGGAAGACTGCGTTGAACACGCCTTGCGTGAAACCGCTACAGGACTGACTGCCTTAAAGGGAGATCCTTTTGCTCATACTGGTCTATTCCCCTCCGCGGAGTCAGAAGCCGACTCCATAGCCAAAGTTTATGCGGTGAGAGAAGCTGTAGGCCCGGATGTGGAGTTACTTATTGAATGCCACGGTCGGCTGAATCCTTCTTCGGCGATCAGATTTGCCGACGCGGTAGCCGAAATGCGTCCATATGTTTTTGAAGAGCCTGTGCCGCCACAAAATGTCGAAGCTATGGCAAAGGTTGCGGACTCAGTCAATATTCCTTTATCAACCGGAGAAAGATTGTATACAAAGTGGGATTTTGTCGAACTTTTGCAGAAGCAAGTTGTAGCGTTAATTCAACCTGATATTTGCCACGCTGGTGGTATTTCAGAATTAAAGAAAATTGCAGCTATGGCCGAAGCTTATTATGTCGGCGTCCAGCCGCACAATCCATACGGCCCAGTTAATACTATGGCAGCTATACAGGTTGATGTAGGTATGCCAAATTTTATGATCCAAGAGGGAGGACATGCACCCTGGTTTGACGAGGTTGTTGTTGGGGAATTCCCTAAGCAGAAAAATGGTTATTTCAATGTCCCAACCGCGCCAGGTATAGGCGTGGAAATGGACGAAAGCGTCCTAATAGATAATCCTCCTTATGACCTAGATCCAACCGAAGGATATATGAAGGGATCAAGGGAGCTATTCGGATCTAAGCAGGAAACATACTGGGGTTAGGAAGATTAATGGGGATCCATTCATCGGCATTTCTTATCAGTAAATTATGACAACACAAAAAACGAAAAGACTTGAAATTCTCGCAATCTCTGGGATTCCAGAAGTTTCTGTGGATGATGATATCGCCGATTTGATTAAAGATGGAATTTCACGGGATGGGATTGGTTTCTGTGAAGGGGATATATTCGTAGTTACCCAAAAAATTGTGTCAAAGTCTGAAGGTATGACAGTCTCCCTAGCTGCTGTTGTTCCCTCAAGTGAAGCCATTGCAATTTCTCAAAAAACCAATAAGGATCCGAGATTGGTTCAGCTGATACTCAACCAGTCAAAAGAGATAGTTCGCTTGGATGAGGAAAGAGGGATCTTAATTATGGAGACGCATCATGGCTTCATATGCGCGAATGCTGGAATTGATGCGTCCAATGTTCCTGGGGTGGATACGGTTACATTGCTTCCACGTGACAGTGACGAATCAGCGAGAAAAATACACCGAGGACTTTCCCTAGATACAGGCAGCCGGAATTTCTCAGTAGTTATTTCCGATACCTTTGGAAGGCCATGGCGGGAAGGGCATTTGAATTTTGCAGTGGGTAGTTACGGAATTGCCCCGATTCAAGATTATCGAGATACTGTCGATGCGGTCGGGAAACCACTCAACGTAACTATGGTTGCGACAGTTGACATCATCGCGGCGGCAGCTGATCTTGTATCGGGAAAGGCAACAAATACCCCTGTATCTATAATTAGAGGATTGGATTATGAATCCTCCACTGGAGGGATGAATGTGCTAATACGTCATAGGGAAAAAGATTTATTCCGCTAATAAAATGCCCAGTTTTTAGTATGAGTCATCCTCTTTAACAGATGTAGCTACCGTTTTGAGAGGGTCTTTTCTCTCACTGTTTATTGACCTGTTGAGTTGATCAAGGGAGACATCGGACCCCCAAGAAGAACCCTCAAAGTAGTTCATGAATTCTTTAGATGAGCCGCATTTTTTGCAGAAACCATCGCTGGTGGGACCATCCGGATCGGCTATAACCCAATGATGAACACATTCCTGATTGGCTAATTCCCCTTCGACTACGGCTGTATTGAGCCTATTCCCACTCATTTTTATACTCCATCAACACTTATAAAATCACCCAATCGGTGTTCTAGGCACTATTATAGTGTATAGAGATATTAATTGGAATAGTTAATCATAAAATAGAATACTGCTGGGCTCCTCTAGCTTTCGAATGGCCAAGTTCGCATCTCATATGACGAATCCCAAAATTGGTATTCATATTCGCTGCTTATCAGAAATATACCCTCTAACTCCCGCTTGTGAGGTGCTGTAAGAAGGAGTGCCTCCCGGTCTATGTACTCTCTAAGCCATCCTGCCAGGTTAGCAAATTCTTCAGAGCTGTACATATCTATCCATTTTTTATAGAGGGGTTGTTCCAGTTTCATTTTCCTTGTGGCCAATTCTTGGCCAATCTCCGCGTAACCCCACGCACAAGGCAGAATAGCCACCGCCGTGTGAAGGGCGGTTTTGGAGTATGCGGTGCTAATGAGATGTTGTGTGTAGCTATGAGTGCCTGGTTCGGATCTTGTGTCCAGTACTTGCTGTTTCGTTATGCCGAATTCTTTACAGTATTCAATATGAAGTGCCATTTCACTGTTGAGCGTTTCATCCAATAATCTAGAGAACCAAGCCATGTCATCTAGTTGTTTAGCTTTGGCAGCAGCGATAGATATCGCTCGCGAAAACTCGACAAGGAAGATGTAATCTTGTTTTAAGAAAAATTGGAATTTTTCGATTTCAAGGGTTCCATCCCCAATTCCTGATACGAAAGGATGAGTGAGTTCTCTGGACCATAAAGGGTCGGCCAACTCTCTTAGTTCGGTTGTAAAAGAAGTTTTGGGCATTTTCATTCCACCTCTAGATGTACCGATGATCCTGACTTTATAGATCTTAAAATGTGCTCATCGCCTTCAACATGACCAAATACGGTCACAGGACTTGCCGCTCTGGATTCGTTTTCGATACTAGCCGGTGTTCGACCAAAGAATATACAAATGGCATTTCCGGGTGGCCAGTAGGCTAAGCTACCCGATTCGACAACGTCGCTTGCATCCTCTTCATTATCGAGTGATATTTGTGTGGAGAAGTAGATTTCATCCCCCCAAGTATTCGCTGTTCCATCTATGGGTAGTTGACTGTAAACGGTATTCGCGGTTGATGTTTCGTTAAGAATACAAGAAATTGAGATGTCGCCGATCTGGATTTTTATTCTGTTGTCAGACATATTTTCAAAAACCTTTAACTAGCTCGTTATTTAAAAACATTGTTATTGAAACACTGAGGGGCATAGTATAAGCGGAATCTTGGAGGTTCGAATTGGATAAACACGGGTTTATACTCGCCATTGATCAGGGCACCACCAGTACAAAGTCATCTCTTATTGATTCATCTGGATTGATAATCGGATCGTCTTATCAGGAAATCAAACAGTATTTTCCTTCGCCTGGTTGGGTTGAGCACGATCCCGAAGAGATTTTCCAAAGTGTTATTGACACTGTAGAAAATCTCTTGGATGAGTTTGAGATTTCTCCCACAAATATCAAAAGCATTGGTATAACGAATCAAAGGGAGACAACACTGATCTGGGATAGGGAAACTGGCAAACCAATTTATAACGCAATCGTTTGGCAATGTCGACGCTCTACAGAGATTTGCCAAAAGTATGAGGATATGGGCTTGAAGGACAAGATTCATAATGTTACGGGTCTTACTGTAGATCCTTACTTCTGTGCTTCCAAGATAACTTGGCTTTTGGAAAATGTTAATGGCGCAAGGGAATTGGCTCTAAAGGGGAGATTGGCTTTTGGCACTGTAGATTCTTGGATAATTTGGAATCTGACCAATGGATTGAGACACATAACAGACTACACAAATGCTAGCCGAACAATGTTATTTGATATCAGACAGGGATGTTGGTCGGAGGAATTGGCTGAGGCGATGGACATTCCATTATCTCTCCTTCCTGAAGTCGTGCCCTCTTCTGGTGTCTCAGCTGAAGCCGGAGGTAATTATTTTGGGGGACAGACAATCCCAATTGCTGGAATTATTGGAGATCAACAAGGCTCTTTGTTTGGTCAGGCTTGTTTTAAGGAGGGGATGGTTAAAACGACATACGGTACAGGGGCGTTCATTCTAGCGAATCTTGGTAATAAACCAATTTCCAGCAAAAACGGCCTACTTACCACAATTGCCTGGAATTTAGAGGGTCGGAGTGTTTATGCATTGGAGGGATCTGTGTTTTCAGCAGGTTCCACGATACAGTGGCTACGTGATGAATTAGGAATAATAGAATATTCTGACGAAAGTGAATCACTGGCGGAGCAGGTTTCTGATAACGGTGGAGTATATTTTGTCCCAGCATTTTCCGGACTAGGAGCTCCCTATTGGGACCCTAGGGCGCGTGCGACTTTCTCAGGTATATCGAGAGGAACCAATGCTGCTCACATCACACGAGCAGCTCTGGAGTCTATTGCTTTCCAATGCCAAGACGTATTCAGTGTGATGCGAAACGATATGAAAAAGGAACTGGACGTATTGAGAGTTGATGGAGGAGCCACTGACAATGCTTTATTGATGCAATTTCAAGCAGATCTTTCTGAGGCGGAGATACAGAGAAGTTTGACAGCGGAAGCCACATCATTAGGGGCAGCATATTTAGCTGGATTAGGCTGTGATTTTTGGAGAAACATGGATGAAATAGCTTCGCTCTGGGTATCGGGCAACACCTGGAAGCCTGACATGCTACCCTCTGTTAGGGAAAAATTGAAGGATGATTGGTCACGGGCAATTGGTCGTGCCGGGAATTGGATACAAGATTAGTTAAAGGAGTTACGAATGCCTAATATAATGCCAGATCAGCTTGAGGAAATCGCTTCCCAATTACTTAAGGGTGCCGGTGCTTCTGATGACGAAGCTGCAACCGTTGCTAGGCTGTCAATTTCGGCTAATCTAGCCGGACATGATTCTCATGGAATTATTCAAATTCCAACTTATATTGACAGAGTTGATAGAGGACATATTGTCCCTGGAGCAGAATTTGAAATATTGAAGGATACTCCTACTACCACTGTGATTGATGGTCATTGGGGATTTGGTTATGTTGTTGCTGAACGTGCTATGCAAATGACTATTGAGAAGGCTAAAACTCAAAATGTAGCGGCTACGACAGTGCATAGACAAAGTCATATTGGACGACTAGCTAGCTATCCGCTGATGGGGGCGCAGGCAGATATGATTGCCATGATAACAGCAGACTCAGGTAGATCAGCAAAGGGAGTCGTTCCGTTTGGCGGGCGAGAAAAAAGACTAGGTACTAATCCTATTTCAATTGCTATGCCTAGCGATCTAGACGGACCTTTCTTCATAGATATGGCTACAAGTGCTGTGGCTGGAGGGAAAGTTAATCTCGCAAAGGCGAGAGGGCAGGATATACCGGAAGGCTGGATTCTTGACAAAAATGGAGACCCTTCCACTGACCCTAATGATCTCGGAGAAGGGGGAGCAATCTTGCCATTGGGTGGAGATCAAGGTCATAAAGGATATGGACTATCATCAATGGTGGAAATTTTTTCTGGGATACTTCCCGGCTTAGGATTTGGACATGACCCTTCCGGTCGCCATAACGATGGATGTTTTATGGCAGTGTTTAACCTTGCTGCTTTTCGTGATGTTGGGGATTTTAAGAATGAGGTTGCCGAATTCGCACAATACCTCAAGAATTCGGAAACTGCTGCTGGATTTGACGAAATTTACTACCCGGGGGAATTAGAATATCTCAGCGAAAAAAAGAAAAGGGTGGACGGAATATTCGTTGAGGATAGTACCTGGGCCGAACTACAGGCATTGGCTGAAAAATATGGGGTTAGTGACCAGCTCGGGTTTTAGAAACCTGTTGTTTTGATCATGAGATAGCGGGATATATCCATTCGTATTCAGATTTGTCCCGCTATTACGTCCCCCATGTGTGTGGTCCCAACTACATCTTCTCCATCCCCCGAGATATCAGCAGTGCGATAGCCTTCGGAGAGGACAGAGTCTACCGCCGTTTCAATGGCGTCAGCCTCCTCAACCATGCCAAAGGACAGGCGCAGCATCATCGCCGTACTAAGAATGGAGCCGATTGGGTTTGCTATTCCCTTACCAGCAATGTCTGGAGCACTTCCATGAATAGGTTCGTATAGACTTACCCTTTTACTTCTCTTCTTTCCAGGAAGAGTTGATAGGCTTGCCGAAGGGAGCATTCCCATGGAGCCAGAAAGGACTGAAGCTTCATCTGTAAGAATATCGCCGAAGGTATTTTCCGATACAATGACGTCAAAATCTGCTGGATTTCTTATTAACTGCATGGCCGCATTATCCACTAGAATGTGTTCGAGCTCTACCTCTGGATATTCGTAAGATACCTCCACGGCAATTTCTCGCCATAGCCTGGATGATTCAAGCACATTTTGTTTGTCCACTGATGCTAATTTTTTTCTTCTACCCATTGCGAGTTCAAATCCCACTCTCAGAATACGTTCGATCTCGCTTTCGGTATACTTGAGCGTATCCACCCCTCTTCTTCCTCGACTTGTATTCCAGCGCCTTTTTGGTTTGCCGAAATACAGGCCTCCTGTTAGTTCTCGCAGTACCAACATATCGACTCCCTTCAAATATTCAGGTTTGAGAGGACTTGAGTTGATTAGAGAAGGATATACTTTTACAGGGCGTAGGTTGGCAAAGAGCCCAAGAGATTTTCGGATTGCCAGTATACCGTCTTCTGGTCTGACGTTGTTTGACGGATCATCCCATTTTGGCCCTCCGACTGCGCCGAAAAGTATCGCGTCGGAATCGTTGCAGACCTCAATCGTTTGACTGGGCAGCGGGTCACCATATTTATCAATTGATCCTCCGCCTATTTCCGCGGTTTGCAATGAGAATTCATGCCCAAATCGATCGGATATCGCATGTAGAACTTTTATCGACTCGGCGACAACATCTGGTCCTATGCCGTCACCTGGTAAAACCGCTATTGATGCTCTCATGGATTTGTTATTCTCCTTCAGTTTGCGACGATATTTATTAGTTTGCCTGGTATGTAAATGATTTTTCGGACAGTTTGGTCACCGATATGTGTAATGACCCGACTACTGGACAGGGCCATTTTTTCGGCTCCCTCCTGATTTATCTCTGCAGGTGCTGCAATCTTATCTCGTACTTTTCCGTTAACTTGTACAACGAGGGTGATTTCTTCATCAATGAGAAGATGCTCTTTAAACTTAGGCCATTCCTGGTTATGTATGCTGTAGTCATTTCCAGATTTTTCCCAAAGCTCCTCGGTTATATGGGGCGTTATGGGTGACATCAAGATTAGAAGATACTTGATTGACTCTTTCCATTTGCTTACGGAGATAGATTCAGTCGAGTGAGCGGATGAAAGCTGATTAGTAAATTCCATCAAAGATGATATCGCTGTATTGTATTTGAAACGATCGATGTCATCTGTGACTCTCTGAATAGTTCTGTGTATGAACCTATCGATTTTCCTATCACCTGATTCACATTCATTAAGCGTTGGGTCCGGTAGGTGGGCAATGTCCCATACCCGATTTAACCAACGGGCCGCACCATTTATTCCTGAGTCGCTCCACTCGCCTCCTTGGTCCCAGGGGCCAATAAACATTAGATATGTCCTAACTACATCTGCCCCCACCGCCTTTACGTAATCATCAGGAGCTATAACATTGCCCCTTGATTTACTCATTTTACTGCCCTTGTAAATGATGGTTCCTTGATTAAATAACCTCTGAAAAGGTTCATCAAAATCAATCAGATCAAGATCTCTAGCTGCTTTCACAAAAAAACGTGAATAAAGCAAATGCATGACTGCGTGTTCTACGCCGCCTGTGTATTGGTGCACTGGGTTCCATAAGCTAGCTATTCTTGGGTCAAACGGACCCTCTTCGAAGTTTGGACTGGCATAGCGAAGAAAATACCATGATGAATCGACAAAGGTATCCATTGTGTCTGTCTCTCGCTTTGCTGCCTTTCCACACTCCGGACAATTTGTGTTTACAAATTCCTCATGCAGGGCAAGCGGAGACTCTCCAGTAGGCAAAAACTCAGCGTCTTCTGGAAGGATTACGGGTAATTCTGAATATTGCACTGGCACGGTACCGCAATCTGGACAGTGGATAAACGGAATAGGTGTGCCCCAGTAGCGTTGTCTGGAGATTAGCCAGTCGCGCATTCTGTAATTTATTTTTCGGGTTCCTAGACCCATCATTTCAATGCGATCAGCTATTGAGTCTTTCGCTTCGAGATTACTTAATCCGTTGAAGTCATCTGAGTTAACTATTACACCCTCACCTATGTGAGCCTCGGAGAGATCTTGTCCTTCACAAAAATCTTTTGGTGCAACGACCACCCTTATAGATAGGTCATATTTTTTTGCAAATATGAAGTCTCGCTCGTCGTGAGCCGGTACACCCATAACGACGCCAGTACCGTAGCTGTGTAGTACGTAATCCCCTATGAGGATCGGTACTCTTTCTCCGTTGAGTTTGTTAACGCAATAGCTCCCGAGGAAAACCCCGGTCTTTTCTCGATCTGTCGCCAGTCTTTCAATTTCAGACGAAAGCCTTGACGTGGCGATGTAGTCTTGTACCTCCTCCTTCTTATCTGCCGTAGTAAGTTGGGCAACTAGCGGATGTTCTGGTGCCATTACGACGAATGTAACTCCGAAGACGGTATCTATTCTGGTGGTAAATGTTACGAGGGAGTCGCTTTCCAAACCGTATTCTGAAATATCAAATTCAAATTCGACTCCTTGACTCTTTCCAATCCAATTTGTCTGCATTGTTTTTATGCGTTCTGGCCAGGAAATATTGGATTGGTCTAGAAGTTCTTCAGCGTAATCAGTGATTTTTAAAAACCACTGATTCATATCCCTCTGTGTTACTGGAGTATCACATCGTTCGCAGAGACCATCAACTACCTGCTCATTTGCAAGGACGGTCACGCAAGAAGGGCACCAATTTACTGGTGCATTTGCCCTGTAGGCCAGACCCTTTTCAAAAAATTTTAGGAAAAACCACTGGTTCCAGCGGTAATATTCCGGGAGACAGGTTATTACCTCTCTATTCCAGTCATACATGGGTCCAAGAGTTTTTAGCTGGCCTCTCATTCTTTCAATATTGGACATGGTCCATGTGTGAGGATGTATTCCTCTTTCAATGGCTGCATTTTCTGCGTTTAAGCCAAAAGCATCAAAACCCATTGGATGCAAAACGTTAAATCCTTGCATCCTCCGAAATCTGGCATGAATATCAGCCCCACTCATTGCAAACCAATGCCCGACATGCAGGTCGCCCGATGGGTACGGATACATTGTTACTTCATACCATTTGGGCCTCGGATCATCATCATCGACTTTATATATTTCAGAGGTTTCCCATATACTCTGCCATTTTTCCTCTATTTCCTCGTGAGGAAAACGGGTTTCGATTGCTTTTACTGATAACATCTGTGTTTTCGGTCGACCTACTTCCTTTTTAGGTTATGGTGTGATCTTCAATTCAAAGTGCGTTTGCAATTGCAGTACCAACTGAATCCGTGGATGATGTCCCTCCGAGATCGGGTGTAAGTATTTCTCCCTCAGTTAGTAATTTTTGAACGGCGGTTTCTACTTCGCCTGCTGCAGTTTCTTCCCCAAGATGCCTCAACATCATAGCACCCGTGAGGACCTGAGCCATGGGATTTGCAACTCCTTGTCCCATAATATCTGGAGCACTCCCATGCACCGGTTCGAACATAGATGGGTAACGTCCGTCTGGGTCTAAATTGGCGCTAGATGCAAGCCCCATACTTCCGGTAATGATCGCCCCTATATCTGTGAGAATGTCCCCGAACAAATTGCTTCCTACTACCACATCGAACACTTCAGGTTTACGTATGAAATCCATAGCGGCTGCGTCGATAAGTAAAGAGTCTGTCTGTATATCCGGATATTCGGACGCAATTCTTTCAAAGGCCCGATCCCAAACTATCATTCCATATCCCTGAGCGTTGGATTTTGTTATAGATGTCAAGTGATTCTTCTTGTTGCGCCGTCTGGCAAGTTCAAAAGAATATCTGATCACTCGTTCGCATCCTTTTCTGGTGAATACTCCCGTTTGGATACCGACTTCTTCGGGGAAGTCCATGTATTGAAACCCACCGACATTTGCATATTCCCCTTCAGTATTTTCACGGATTACCACCATGTCAATGTCAAATGGTTTTTTACCGGAAAGAGGAGAATCGATACCTGGATACAAAATGCTTGGTCTCTCACAAACATATTGATCGAATTTCCGCCTTATGGGTAGTAATAATCCATTTAGGGTTATATGGTCCTGAATGTCTGGGTGTCCAACTGCCCCTAGAAAGATCGCGTCATAAGTAGAGAGGGTATCCAAGGCGTCACTTGGCATCATTGACCCATTAGCCTTGTAATAGTCAGAGCCCCAGGGAAATTCGTCCACCTCCAATTCGAAAGGATGATTCTCTGAAACAGATTTTAGTACTTTCAATCCTTCTTCAACGACTTCTATACCAATTCCATCTCCCCTTATAACGGCGATGCGATGACTTCCCATTTTTTCCCCTTTCCTGTTATTTTGGCCAATTTTGAAAATTAGACGTTACATGATAACTCAGAAGTAATTCGAGCTTAGCCCCTTTTTCCTCAACAGCCTGTCCTAATTGCTTCTGTGCCCAATTCTACGACGTCTTCTGGCGGTAGCAATAAATTTCCCCTATTGTCTACGATTCCTGCTTTTAGGTCTTTTATAGAAAACCAGTACCAACCGTCTGGCTGGGGATTTGGTTCGGTTGGAGAGCAGTAAAAAATGAAATCTATGTGTTGATGTGGCCCTTCTATTGGATCATCTATGTCCTCGATTTGGATCAGACGGGGATTTGGGGTGGTTCTGGGCGCGATATAATCAGAATCGCTGCCGGACTTAATAATTTTGACCTTAAAGCCTGTTTCCTCCTCGACTTCTCTTATAGCGGACTCAGCGGGGGTCTCATTTGGCTCTACATGTCCACCAGGTGGTAGCACCAGACCAACTTTTTCGTGGTGGTGAAGGAGAATTTTTCTATCTTTTACTACGTATGCGCTGGCTGTAAAATGTCTTTTCACAATTGCACCTTGCGTCTGGTGTAACCACAATCTAGATATAGATATGTAGGTTAGCTAGGGTCTTGATAGTAACTAATATGTGGCTTTATTGATACCTTGGAGTTGTTGCTATTTTAACTGTTGGACCTAGTAGTTATATAATGCTTCGAGATCGGGGAGCTTGAAGCCTGCTGAGAGGGTAATTAATTTTGCCGACCCGTCACCTGAACTGGGTAATGCTAGCGTAGGGAATGACTTTTATCAGCATCCACCCGCCTTATGGAGGGTGTTATCTTGAAACAAGGACAGTGAGCAAGAGTATGACAGACCTGCTGAGAATTGCCGACAAAACATTTAATTCGAGGTTAATGGTTGGGACTGGGCGTCACAGGAGTATGGAGGAAATGGTTTCTTCTATAACTGCCTCTGAAGCAGAGATAATTACCGTTGCGATAGGTAGGTTGGATCTATCCAAACCCAACGAAAAAACCATTTTAGATTACTTTGATTGGAGCAAATACACGGTGTTACCGAACACAGCAGGTAGTGCTACTGCGGAACAGGCAGTGCTTACAGCAAGACTTGGTAGGGAAGTCACTGGATCAGACTGGGTTAAATTGGAAGTTATTCCAAATCCAAAGCACTTACTTCCAGATCCTGTGGGAACCTACGAGGCCGCCGTAGAGCTAATAAAGGATGGTTTCACTGTATTGCCATATATTCACGCTGATCCTGTGCTGGCGGCCCGTTTGTGCGATATAGGTTGCGCTACAGTGATGCCTTTGGGATCATCCATTGGAACGGGTCAAGGGATTCTTACGATGGAAGAAATCAGATTGATTATTGAGGAAGCGGGAGTCCCAGTAGTGGTGGACGCCGGCCTTGCTGTTCCATCAGATGCATCTCAAGCGTTTGAAGCAGGAGCGGACGCTGTATTGGTGAACACAGCTATCGCACAGTCACCAGATCCTGAACGTATGGGTAGAGCATTTAAACTTGGGGTGCAAGCGGGAAGAGAAGCATATCTTGCGGGAAGAATTCCTATACGTTCATCCGCAGTTGACAGTAGTCCAGGGGCTGGCGCTTCTTAGTAAGGTGTCAGAGACCTTAGCATACCCGACTCTTTGTCTTGTGACTGACTTGAACAAGGTAGGAAAAGATAATTTATTAAAAATAATAGACGAGTCTGTTTTGGGTGGGGTTAACCTCGTGCAAGTAAGGGAAAAAACCTTGCATCAAGATGAGCTTGAGAGTTTGGTTCTGGATATAATCGAAGTGGTTAACGGGCGTGCTCAGATAGCCGTTAATTCCAGCGTGGAAGCAAGTCATATATCAGGAGTAGATTTTCTACATTTGCCTGAGTCTCAACTGGATATATCCACTACTAACATAGATTCGTTTGGGTTTTCTGTGCACTCTTGTGAATCGGCCACACTTGCCCAGCAAAAAGGTGCCAAATATGTCATAGTTGGTTCCATATTTTCTACAGAAAGTCACCCAGGAGGAAACCCTGTAGGAACCGATATATTGTGTGAGTGCAATAGGCGCCTCTCCATACCATTTTGTGCGATAGGAGGTATTAATGCCTCTAATGCGGGTGGGCTTATCGAGTTAGGTGCGAATGGTGTGGCTGTTATTTCTGCTATTCTGGCTGCTCCTGATCCTCGATTAGCAGCTTCTGAGTTAATGACAGCCATGCGTGAAAAAATGGAAGAATAATATGCGGTTAATTATTAATGGAAAAGAAACTATGCTTGATGGATCAATGTCGGTTATTGAATATCTTGCTTCAATAGGTTTTGACGAACAGGTGAGCATAGCAGTAGCTATTAACGGAGAGATTATTTCCAAAGATCAATACGTTGAAACTCAATTACAAGATGGAGATTCCATGGAGGTTGTGAGGGCTATTGGGGGAGGCTGAACCTTGCTCTGTAAACTATTTTCTTGCTGTAAATACTAATGAAAATGGTATTTTTTTGAATCTTTGTAAATAGGGTTCCCAATATCTTCCCTTGTAGGGGCTTTGAAGAGGGTCTTCAAGCGGAGTCGGCTCCAGAATACTTTCTACTGTAAAGCCATATGAAATTAAAACAGAGTACATATCTTCAAGAGTTCTAAATATTGTTAGAGCACTCTCATCAGAGTTGATTTGCTCATTCCATATTTCCACTGGGGGATTCAGGTAGTCATTTACTCTCAAATAACCTTCCAATTCATCCCACTCAAAAGCCCCTAAGGGATGTACTGTTGCTAGTAGCATTACTCCCCCCTCTTTTAGAGTGTAATAAATAGAATCTATAAATTTTTCAAAATCTGTTACAAATTCGGCGGCAAAACAACTGACGACACCGTCAAATGCATGTGGTTTTAGCCAATCTAACTTTTCTAGATCACTCTTAATAAGCTTAGTACGTGCCCCTGAAGAAGAAATGAGCGATATAGCATTCTTCAACTGTTTTTCTGAACCGTCTACCGCATATGTGTTTACTCCACGTCTATCCAGTGCAATGGAATTTTGGGCAGCACCGCAACCCAATTCCAAATACTTCTCCCCCTCCTTCGGTGTAATTAAACCTAGACTTAAAGCACCAGGCCCAAATGGGGAGATATGTATCTCATGGGTACTAATATCACTTTCGCTTTGATATTTTTGCGCCATAGCGCTCCAGCCAGCTATGTTGGGGTTGTCCATAAATGGTTTTTCTCCTGTTTTTCTATCCTGATATAGAATCACGCTATATAAAATTGATTTTAACAAGAGAGAATTAAATGTCAGATAACTCAAAGACTGTTTCTACTGCAGATATTCTTTTTCCTGAAGATGGAACCCACAGTTTTGAAACTCATTCGGATGGCCCCAAAGGGACTCTTCCATTTACTGAGGAAATCCTCATCGACCAACCCAGTGGATTTCATTTTGGCATGAGTCAGGGTGCCGGCATGGGCTGGAACCCCGCAGAGTTGTTGAGGAAAAATTTCCTTATTTTATCAACTTCGGGTGGACTTAGAGAAGAAGATGGTTCACCAATTGCTCTTGGTTTACATACAGGACATTTTGAACTTTCGATTCAAGTTGAAGCTGCTGCAAGGGAATTGAAATTACTGAACTCCATACCATTTTCACTTTATTGTTCGGATCCGTGTGATGGACGCACACAGGGAACTGACGGAATGATGGATTCGCTTCCATATCGAAACGATGCTGCTCAAGTATTTCGTAGGCATGCGAGGTCATTACCTAGTGCAAAAGGAGTGTTGGGAATCGCATCCTGCGACAAGGGTCTGCCCGCAATGATGATGGCACTAGCAGGTCTAAAAAATTTGCCTGTGGTTGCGGTGCCTGGCGGGTCAACCTTGGCTGTTAGAGATGGAGAAGATACTGGGATGATCCAGTCGATCGGTGCTAGATTCGCTCAAGGGGAAGTGACATTGGATTACGCGCAAGATGTCGGGTGTAGAGCATGTGCATCTCCTGGCGGCGGATGCCATTTCCTTGGAACAGCAGGTACTTCGCAAGTAATCGCTGAATCTCTTGGCCTTGCAATTACACACAGCGCATTGAGCCCTTCCGGAACTGACGCTTGGTTAAGCGTAGCTAAACGTTCTGCTCGGGCTCTCGTTCATTGTGAACAAAATGGAATACTATCAGCCGACATAATTACAGACGCCGCGTTAAGAAATGCCATGTTTGTACATGCGGCATGTGGTGGCTCAACAAACCTATTGTTGCATTTGCCTGCAATAGCCCATGCCGCTGGCCGGAAGAGAATGGAGGTCAGTGACTGGAACGAAATCAACAAGGAGACTCCGCGGATTGTAGATGTACTCCCCAACGGACCAGTCGGTTACCCAACATCTGAGCTATATGCTGCGGGCGGAGTCCCTGAAGTCATGCTTCACTTAAGGGAACTTGGCCTATTGGATTTGTCTGTCATTACGGTTAGTGGTCAATCTCTGGGCGACAATCTCGACTGGTGGGAGAATTCACAACGCAGGTATGAGGTGAGAGAACAGTTAAGACAGAAAAATGGGGTTGATCCTGGGAAAGTTATTATGTCACCTTCGGAAGCAAAGAAGAGTGGATTGACCAGTACAGTGACGTTCCCAATGGGTAATCTTGCTCCTGAAGGGTCGGTAATAAAGAGTACGGCTATTGATCCATCAGTTGTTGATGATGATGGCGTATATAGAAATTTAGGCCCTGCGAGGGTCTTTACAACTGAAAACGAAGCTATTAGGGCGATCAAGAGTAGCGATGAAACAGCCAGAATAAAATCAGGGGAAATAATGGTTCTTAAATGTGGTGGACCACTCGGGACCGGTATGGAGGAGGTTTATCAGATAACTGCTGCCTTGAAGCACCTCTCCTATGGAAAAGAGGTGGCTCTCATTACAGATGCGCGTTTTTCCGGTGTATCTACAGGAGCCTGTATCGGTCATGTGGGACCCGAAGCTTTAGCGGGCGGCCCCATCGGGAAGATAGAGGATGGTGATATGTTGAATATCGTTATTGATCGAACAAATCTTGAAGGAACGATAGATCTTGTGGGAAAGAATGGGGAGAATCGAGGAGCACTATGGGGTCAAGATGAACTTAATCGCCGCCAAGCTCCAGACGATCTGAAACCACATGAGCGAATCCCAGATGACTCTCGTTTGTGGGCGGCGCTACAGGATGCGTCTGGAGGCACATGGGGGGGATGTGTCTTCGACGTAGATAAAATTATAGAAACTTTAGAAGCAGGAAAAAAATCCCTTGAATCCTCTCAAACTTAATCTATGAGACTTTCACTAATTTTTGCATGGACCGTAACTCACGTGGGGGTTCCATTTTGCTGCCGTAGTCACTCCAGGAGACCTCTGCGACGTATATGTCTCCCTTAGAATCAACAGCGATTCCATGGGGTGAGAAAAACCTGCCACTTTGCTCTCCGTAGCTTTGGCGCCCTATGCGAGCAAGGACTTCGCCTTTGAGATTTACGACAGATATTCTCGGGCCAAGATCAGTACCCATATCGTTGGATGCTATTCCTGCAAAATATTCCCCGATGTACATCAGCTCTTGTCCAGAAACCGAATTGATGGTTGTAATAGCCGAGCGTGAGAGATTAACCCACTGAGTTTCGAAATTCCCGTTACTATCAAAAACCTGGATTCGATGGTTCTCCCTGTCTGCAATGTATACCCATCCGTTTGAATCAACATTAACCCCATGTACGATGTTGAATTGTCCAGGGTTTGTTCCTGATTCTCCCCATGAAAGTAGCAATTTGCCGTCAGGAGAGTATTTATGGACACTTGCATTTGTATAGCCGTCGGCCACGTAGAAATTTCCTGTGTCAGGCTCAATTGCCACATGGGTTGGTCTATTGAATGGGATGCCGCTCATTGGAACGGATGGTTCTCCGGGATTTCCAATTGTCATTAGTAATTTACCGTCTGAAGTAAATTTACGAACTGTGTGGTCGCCATTATCCACGCAGTAAACTTCATCGTCAGGGCCAATTGTTACTCCATGAGGGTTTGCAAAGACTCCTTCTCCCCATGTGTCAACAATATCTCCGTTGGAATCAAATACGATCATAGGGGTGGTTCCACGGTTAAAAACATAGACTCTATCCTTGGAGTCGACATCCACAGCAGTTGCCTCTTTGTATGTCCAACCATCAGGCAAATTTCCCCAGTCATGGCCGGAGACTTCGTATCGGAAATCCCCTTCCCCTAACACCACTGGAGTCAGGTCCGCTTCGCTAGTTATTGTATGGCCGTCGTCTCTTACTCCAAATTCCCAATCGTGCTCTTTTTCCGTCATTGGTGACCCCTTTTTAAAAGTTTCTTTTGCATGCCAACACTGAGATTATATCCATTTCCTGGTTCTTAACCACATTTCGTAGTTTTATGTATGCGGTTCCATTATGATGGGGACGTCGCAGTCAAGATAGATCTTGGGCACTATATTGATGACCAAGAGAAATGAGGAGTTTAATGATGTCACAAGGAAAAATCACAGTTAGTTTTGAGATTGAAAGCGAGCAAGCAGATTGGATAAATGAACAAGTGGAACAATTCGGTCTTCCCGATGAGTCAAAAGCCATGAGGATTCTCTTAGACTACGCCTTAGAGGAGTCAGACACCGAACTTATTTTTAGTGGTGATAATACCCGCTGCCGGTATTGCGGTTAGAACATGACATTTCATTATCAATCGGCTGAGGAAATAGGACAAGCCTATAGAACTTCAGATGTTACCCCGATAGATGTTACTGAGAGTTTGTTGTCTCGCATCGAACAAATCGATAGGGAACTACTAAGTTACGCAACTGTCATGAGGGATCAAGCACTTGAAGAGGCAGAAGCGGCTACTCGAATGCTTAAAGACGGTAAAGATTTGGGAGCACTGCATGGTATTCCCATAGCTGTTAAAGACCTCTGTTACACAAAAGGTACCAAAACGATGGGAGGAACGGCTGTTCTTGAGGATTTTGTTCCCGACTTTGATTCTACAGTTGTGTCTAAATTAAAGTCTGCAGGTGCCGTATTACTAGGGAAACTAAATCTTACTGAGGGAGCAATGGGTGGATATAATCCTAGGAGACAGGCTCCAAAAAATCCTTGGAATTTTTCCAAATGGGCTGGTTCGTCTTCTAGTGGATCTGGTTCCGCAACGGCGGCAGGATTATGTACTGGTTCGTTAGGAAGTGACACTGGAGGCTCAATTCGTTTTCCAAGTGCTGCCTGCGGAATTGTTGGGATAAAACCGACATATGGAAGAGTTAGTAGGTATGGAGTCCTTGATCTTGCTCAGTCCCTGGACCATGTCGGACCTATGACCAGAAATGTTGTTGATGCGGCAATTATATTGAATGCAATAAGTGGTCTGGACGAGAATGATGCAACGACACGTGCGAGTCAGCCAGTATCAGTTGATGAGATCAAGAATACGGATTTGAATGGAGTCAGGATTGGGTATGACCATGCTTACTCCTATGACGATGTGGATTCTGAAATTGCGAACCTTGTCCTAGACACTTTAGAAGTTTTCAAGGACAGAGGGGCGGTGATTGTCGATATGGAGATGCCAACTGTAGAAGATTATTTAGGAGCATGGAAAGTTCTCTGCTCCGCTGAGGCATTTGACGCGCACACGGCGCATTATCCTTCAAGGTCCGAGGATTACGGTCTGTGGTTTAAGGGATGGCTTGAAAACGGGGCTGAGGTAAGCGCAGTGGATTACATCGCGGCGAACAATGATCGAATAAAATGCAACACTCTAATTTCCGAAGCTTTCAGTGAAATTGATGCCATGATATGTCCCTCCACCATAAATTTCCCCCACGAAGTAGACGATAGCGTCCACTATGGCCCGATGGATAGTATGAGGGGCACGAGTTTCCAGCGTTTTACTGTTCCGTTTGACTATAATGGATATCCAACCATTTCTCTCCCGTGTGGTTTTGGATCCCAAGGTATGCCAGCCAGTCTTCAACTTGTAGGTAAGCCCCTTTCTGAGGAGCTTATATGCAAAATAGCATATAGCTACGAGATCTCTACGGAATGGCATATGAGACATCCTTTTTCGTAAAGAAATCATCGAGATTCCCTTCGAATGTTGTTGACTGTGCAAGTAGGCTCCAATAACATGATCGAAGGAAAAGTGTGACTCAAATTCTCAAGCCTGGTAGCGAAGTTTGAATCTGAAAGCGATATCGACTACTTCTTGGATGTTAGATCACATAAACACATTGTCCTGAGGTTCTGTGCAACGCTATGGCAACAATAAGTAACTTAACACTATCATCAGATTTAATTCACACTGAGATCGCTCTTCCCGACTATGACCGGGATAAAATGGACGACGTAGCATACATGACGGCTATGACCCTTGTTTTGATGGGCAATTATTGCCAGACTGGTCATTTTGGGGGTCCCTTGGCTTATACTCCCTACACTGTCGCTACCCATTTAGTAGGCCCTGAACTTGGTGGCCTAAAGTACGATTACCGACGCCCTAAACATCCGTTTTCTGACAAATTTCTGTTGGCTGGAGGCCATAATGCTCCGGTGACTTATGCTCTTTGGATGATTCTGGGTGAGTCCTTATATAGGTCCCACCAACTGACAGGAGATTCAAAATATTATTCGGATCCTACAAGCGGTTTTATGTCAATTGACTGTCTTGGATTTCGAAGAGGACAAGAAGGCCTTAAAAACTTGCTCAATGATGTTGGTCTGGCTGATCACCCTCTGATGGAGCAGGCCAAGCTTAGAGGGATAAAGGCATTATCAGGTCATTCGGAAAGTACTGACTTGACCAACGATGTTAATGGGGGCCCTTCAGGAATAGGTATAGCAACCGCCGCAGGTAAAGCTGCCTTTTGGGATATAGCCGGCGCTGACCTATCTCCCAAAATCATTGGTGTTGAGGGTGAGTTCGCAATGACATCAGGTCACTCTCAAGAGATGAAAACCCAAGCTGTAGCCCAACAGGTAGGTAAGAGACTCAGGATATTGTTGTCGTACAACAACGCCGGTATCGACGCTGAGCTGATAGGAGGAGTCATACCTCCGGAGATAGATTCCTACAGAATAGCTGACCAGTGGAGTTCATATGGGTGGAATGTTTTCTCCCTAGAGGATGCTAACGACTTTGATCAAGTCGTTGCTGTAATGAAGGCCATGGAAGATTGGGATCCAAATGATCGTCGTCCGATGATCGTGGTAGGTCGAACAACCAAAGGTTGGTGGCCTGGTGCCATTGAGGGCCAGATACCTGGATATGGTGAACAGATCATCAGTTACGAGAGCCACCCATATACTTTTGCCATGAATTCAGACTACTTCGTAGCTTTAGCTAAAACATTCGAAGATAGGTTCGGAGTTAAATTTGAGGGTTTGTCAGACGGAGAACCTTCCAGTGAAAAAGAGCGTATTTTGCAATACAAGGCCAATATTGACGTAGTAATGTCTGTTTTGGAGAAAGATGGACTAGGTGAATGGCTGTCAAATCGATTGGTTGAGATAGGTGATTCTGTTGACGACAATGTACCTCTCCGTATAGACAATTCAAATGATCCTTTTCTGGATGAGCGATTGAGTCCTGATAATGTACCAACGGACCCAATCACAGTTACAGCGATTCATCCAGATACTAATGAAGAGAAGGATATTTCTATTACCCTGTTTGAGAAACCAGGAGTGAAGAGAGGAAGTCGGCGTGCTATTTCAGAAATCGCCAAATGGGTTAACTATGTCACGGAGAATCGATTAGTAGTATTGGCTGCTGATTTAGCAGATTCTATTAATGTTGAAAAAGGATCAATTTGGGGAGATTTTGACCCTGTTAAGAATCCAGCAGGCAATCGTTTAAGGGCAGCAATACAAGAGGCTGGGAATGTTTCCACGGCGATTGGATTGGTGAGTCAGAGTGCCTCTCTCGATCCTAAGATGCATTCTGGAGTTTGGGCCTTAAGTGGAACCTATGGGGCCTTCACTCCCTTGATGTACCTACCGGTTAGAATCTGGAGCCAACAGAATCAAGACAGTCCTTTCAGATTAGGGGTGCTTAACGTGCTCGCAGGACATTCCGGCCCAGAGACCGCGGCTGATGCTCGAACCCATTTTGGAATATTTTCTCCTCAGGTGTGGAAGTTGTTCCCAAGGGACCAGATTATCAATCTTAGTTTCTGGGACTACAACGATGTTGCCCCAGGATATCTTGAAGCAGCTACCATAGCCGCACGGGATCCGAAAGTGGGTGTTATTGTACTTGAGGTTGCCCGCCCTGACTTTGCAGTGGCAGACCGGTCTAAATTTGCAGATACTGATTTACTTGCTGCCAGAAAGGGTTTTTATCTGTTGAGGGACTTCGATCCTAATAAGCCAAAGCAAGGTTATGTAGTGGTGCAGGGTTCCTCTTCCACCAACAATCTTGTTTCCCAGATTCAAAGAATTGATGAAGCCGGTTTAAATGTAAGGATAATTTCAGCAATCTCTGAAGAGCTTTTTAGACGCCAGTCTTCTGAATATATTCAGAGCGTACTTCCTGATGCAGCTAAATTTGATTTAATGATTGTTACTACCGGGACTAAACGCATGTGGCCGGTATCCAACACAGGACCACTCACTGATGAGTATTCTCTTGTTTCTGACTGGCATGATGAATGGCTTACCGGTGGCTCGGAAGAAGAGGTGATTAAGGAAGCTCATCTGGATCCCGAATCGATATTCAATGCGGTGAAGAGGTTTGCGGATGAACATGATGAAAGAATGGCGAGGCAAACTGAATATCTCAGGGCAGATTAAATTTCAGTATAGGTGAGAGAAATTTGTTTAAGAAATTCTATGCGCAAATGCCTGCGGCATATCCAGAGGACCACGCCCACTGAAAATTGAAACCACCCAGGTGGCCTGTTACATCCAATACTTCGCCAACGAAATATAGGCCTGGCTGGTTTTTTACCTCCATTGTTTTTGAACTGATTTTTTCGGTGGAGACCCCTCCCCTAGTCACTTCCGCTGTCCTATACCCTTCTGTTCCAGCCGGAATCAGGTTCCAGTTATTTATGTTATTTCCTATATTTACAAGAGATTCATCCGCGATTTTGGAAATGGGCATACGGGAAAAGTTACTCCACCAAGTATTCTCCAATTCTTCAACTAGAGAGCGAGGCAGGAATCGTGAAAGAAACGTTTTAAGCAAAATCTGAGACTGTCTGCTTTTTTGTTCCAAGAATTGTGTTGCTACATTTTGATCAGGAAGGAGGTTTATCCTAATAGTTTGTCCAGCGGCCCAATAGCTTGAGATCTGCAAAATTGCCGGTCCGCTCAATCCTCGGTGTGTAAACAAGATATTTTCTTTAAAAGTGTTGTTGTTACAGCTTATTTCTACATTGGTTGATACCCCTGATAGCCTTTTCACCATTTGACCCAATTCACCCGAAAGGGTAAATGGGACTAGGCCAGCCTGTAAATCAGTAACAGTTAGAGAAAAATCACTGGCCAAGTCGTACCCAAATCCACTGCCCCCCAATGTAGGTATAGACAGCCCGCCGGTGGCTATAACCAGGGATTTGCAGCTTACATAATCAATCTGAGAACCCGATCTTTTCCCATTATTTTTGGTTGTGAGCAGGTATTTGTAAGATTCACTCTCATCATCTGGGCTGTCTTGTTGCGTGTAGGAAATTTTATCGACGTCAGAGTGGGTTTCAATAGTAACGTTTGCATAAGCGCATTCTTTAAGCAACATTTCCAAAATGTCACTTGAGGAATCTAAACAGAAAAGTTGATTGTTTTTCCGCATCTCGTATCTGATATTGTGTCGTTCAACCAGTTGTATAAAGTCATCAGCGGTGTACCTACTAAGGGCCCCTTTACAAAAGTGTGGATTTGCAGACAAGAAGTTTTCAGGATGTACATACTCATTGGTGAAATTGCAACGACCTCCTCCCGACATCAAGATTTTCTTACCAGGCATATTGGAGCGTTCTAGGATTAACACGGATCTTCCTCTGTAGCCCGCGGTAATAGCAGTCATTAGTCCAGCTGCCCCCGCCCCTAAAACGACCACATCGTATTTTTTCTTTGTGGAGTCAGGAATCATGAAAACAATATCTCTCTTTAGATCCGTAAGCACACTGAAGTATAACTCGTAACTAAGTTTTACTTTGAAAAGCATAAAAGAAACAGCTACAGGATATATAGTAGTAATGGTTATCGGGAAATGCAGATTAGGAGGGATTTATGGAAACATATGATGCAGTTAAAACAGTACTGGCTGTTCGTGAGTTTCAATCAATTACATTGCCAGAGGAGTCCGTTCAAAGAATAGTCGAGTCCGCTCGGCTTACCGGGAGTAGTATGAACGCTCAACCTTGGCACTTTATAGTGGTACAAAGAAAGGATCTTCTTAAGAAATTGGGAGATCTTGTTAGCTCAGGGCCATACATTGCCGATGCTGCCATGGCTGTTATTGTAGCGACAGAAAAGACATCTGTTTACGGGGTATCTGACGCAAGTAGGGCCATCCAATCGATGATACTTACAGCTTGGTCTGAGGGTATTGGCTCGAACTGGGCTGGTTGGGTTGGCATGGAAGACGTAGGGACTCTTTTAGATATTCCCCCCGCATTTGAAGTTGTGGCAGTGATTCCTTTTGGGTTTCCAAAAGATGAAAGAATTGGATTTCGGAAGCGGCGTAAGCCCATTGAGGATGTTATTCATTCAGAAAAATTTGGGGATCCATTAATTACAGGACTGTGAATTTAGTCTTTCACGAACGCTTAACTCCCTTCCTAGGGTAAGATCGGTGAAGCATTTGATGGTGCGAGACTATTAGCTGTGCAGATTTCAGATTGGATACAAATAGGGTTTATCTGTTTTTTGGGAGCCATATCTCCAGGGCCCAGTCTGGCTTTTATATTTAGTGTGACTATGGCGAGATCCAGGTCTCATGGTGTAATGGCAAGTATTGGACATGGAATCGGTATTTCCTTGTGGGCGTTCATAACGGTTCTAGGGATAGCACAGGCTCTTCTGACACTGCAAGCCTTGATGTTAATATTCCAACTCGCTGGAATATTGTTACTAATTTACATAGGTATTCAGACATTGAGGCATAAATACGTGCTTCAATTACAGGATCAAAATAAAACACCTATCCAGGCAGTGATTTTTTTAAAATCCGGAGCTGAGGGATTTCTTCTATCCTTGTCCAATCCGAAAATCGCGGTTTTTTTTGTTGCCATTTTTAGTCAATTCGTGAGTCAAGACACAGCATTTTTGGAAATGATTTTAATTGGAGCAGTAGCTGGGATCATAGATGCCGCTTGGTATTCAGGTATTGCATCGGTTCTTACAAAAAGATCTTTATCCTCGATATTTCAGGCCCGTGAGAGCTTGGTCCGCAGGAGTAGTGGTGCCCTACTTATTGGGATCGCGATTATATTAGGTTTGAGGGCTGTCATAGACTTCATCTAAGCCTATAAAAGCAATATTAATGGTGACCCCAACGGGAATCGAACCCGTGTTTGCGGCTTGAAAGGCCGCTGTCCTGACCGCTAGACGATGGGGCCGCGCATGTAGGCAGAGTATTAATTCTATTATTTAAATGAGTAGAAGCAAAGTGGGTTTCCTTTGTGTTTATGGATAGATAGGTAATTGTTCTATCCCCGTGCTTTCCGGATACCCGCATAATATATTCATGTTTTGTACTGCTTGTCCTGCCGCGCCTTTTACGAGATTATCAATACAACTCACTACGACAAGCCGTCCGGTTCTTGTATCGATTTTAGGATGTACTACACACTGATTACTACCGAGAGTCTGCTTGGTAGACGGTGGGATCTCCGTGACTTCCACGTATTTTTCCTGTTCATAAGTTTCACGGTATAGAGTATCAATAACTTCTACAGGATTATGATTATTGGATAGAAATTCCTCAGTTAATTGCGAATATGATGTCGCAAATATGCCCCTTGTCATTGGAATTAAATGGGGTACAAAAGTTAATGCAACCTGCGCTCCATATGCCAGATTGAGTTCCTGTTCAATCTCTGGCATATGTCTGTGGCCATCGAGGCCATATGCGCTTACATTCTCGTTTACTTCGGAAAAATGTGTTTTTATTGAAAGTCCCCTGCCCGCTCCAGACACCCCAGACTTGGCGTCAATAATTATATTGCCATCGATAATTCCGTTTCTGAGTGCCGGCAGCAATCCAAGAATAGATGCTGTGGGGTAGCAGCCGGGGTTCGCAACTACAGAAGCTTCCGCAATGTCTTCTCTATGAACCTCAGGTAGTCCGTATACACTTTTCTCCAAGAACTGGGGGCATGGATGTTCTACTCCGTACCATTCAGTGTATGTTTCCAGATCCCTTAACCGAAAATCTGCGCTGATATCAACAGCTTTGATGTCAGAGGCGATAATATCGCTTAATGCTTCGGCGCTTGCAGCATGTGGAAGAGCTGAAAATACAAAGTCCAAGCTCCCTGTCAATTCAGCATCAATTTGAATGTCAATATCGGATAGATGAGGAAAAACATCTCCTAGGTTTCTTCCGGCACCGCTTCGCCCAGTCACAGAAGAAATTTCTACTTCAGGATGCCTATGCAAGATTCTCGCTAGTTCCGCCCCGGCGTATCCTGTTACGTTTATGATACCGACTTTCATCCTAGTCTCCTATTAGAATACCAATTATGGTGGGCGCCCCATTTTACATTACTGGCCCTAGACTTTGCCAAAACTCGGACAAAGTTCCCACAAAGTACAGTCGTTACATTTTGGAAATCGGGCGCTACATATATCACGGCCGTGTTTTATTAGGTACATATGGAATTGAAAAACTTCTTCCGGAGGGACAATTGGTTCCAATCTTTCATGAGCTTTCTCGGCATTTATCTTTGGTCCGATAAGTCTGAGACGTCGAGCAACCCGGAAAATATGGGTATCTACAGGCATGGCTGGTAGTCCAAAAGAAAAACAAAGAATGATCGCCGCAGTTTTTGGCCCTACCCCGTTGAATTTCGTAAGCCATTCTTTGGCGCTATCGAGAGGCATTTCCATTAGGAATGAGAGATCAAATGATCCAACTTCCTGTTTCACTTCGTTCAACACCCGTTTGATTCTAGGCGCTTTTTGCTTAGCGAGTCCTCCGCTTTTGATCACATTTTCAATATCGTTGACATTGGCTTCAGCAACGGCATCAAGAGTTTTGAAGTGATCCATGAGATTTTTGAATGCTCTTTCGGAGTTAATATCAGATGTGTGCTGGGAGAGAATTGTGTAGACAAGCTCTTCTCCAGCGTTATATCTCGGAACCCATTCGATAGTTCCATATTTAGCCAATAATGTTTCGGAAACTCTTTTGGCTCTCTCGATGCGGAGTTTTGTTGGTTTGTACTTTGCCATTTGTTAAATTATGAGTTGAAGGGCAATATATTTTTTGCCTTGTTTTATAATCCGGATATCTTGATGAATAAAGGGATTGTTTTGGTATCAGTTGGAATAATAGCAAATCCGTCTTCCGGTAAGGATATTAGAAGGTTAGTTTCTCAGAGCCGCGTAGTTACCAATCAGGAAAAGATCAACATCCTTAAAAGAATATATGCAGGTCTTGCTGCATCCGGAGTCCAGAATGTTTTCCTTATGCCTGACTATGGGCGCCTCGCTGTCAGTGCTGCGGCTGAATTTCAGGGTTCATTAAAGTTCGATTCCCTTGAAGTTTTCATCCGAAATAAAGAGGCAGACACCATCGATTCGGTCAAAAAAATGGTGGCTTCTGGAGTCAAAGCTATCGTAGTGCTTGGAGGTGATGGCACTAGCAGAGCTGCATGTAAATACATAGGGAACGTCCCGATTCTACCTGTGTCAACTGGAACCAATAATGTGTTTCCATACATGATTGAAGGTACATTGGCAGGTCTAGCTGCTGGGTTTATCGCTACAGGCCAGGTGGCCGACAAAGAATGTGTACCTAAGTATCAGGCATTGTCGATCCAGCATACTGACGGGTTTTCCGAAATATCTTTGGTGGACGTCGCAATCTCTTCAGAACACTACGTTGGTGCGAGGGCCATTTGGGATATTAGTACGGTGAGCGATCTTTTCCTATCGATTGCGGAGCCTCACAGTATTGGACTATCGGCCATAGGGGGAGGTGTTCATCCCATTAGTCGAATGGAGGCCAAGGCCCTGCACATCAAACTCAATCATATCAATCCTAAATATAGGGTAATGGCTGCCATTGTGCCTGGGCATTTACAAGACGTGGGCTACGACGACTTCCGTGTTTTTAGTGTTGGAGAGAGCGTCAAAATAGATCAACACCCGAGAACTGTGGCCCTCGACGGGGAGAGATCGTTGGTGATTCGTGAAGGAGACTCTGCCACTATCACTTTGGTGAATGATGGTCCCAGAACAATAGATCCATATAAGACGCTGAGATCTGCTGCCTCAAAGAAACTATTTCATCTAACAGATTTGGAGGATTAGCCTTGTACCTGTGGAGGAAATTGAATCTAGTGTCCCAATAATGTTCTTACTTTCTCGTAGTCTTCAAAAGAAGCCGATTTATTACCCATTATTAGGTTAGATTGGGCCCGGTTATTGTATGCGTACCAGTAATCAGGATCGATTTCTATAGCTCGGGTAAAGTCATTTATAGCCTGACCATGTTTGCCAATATCCGCTAGTAGCATCCCCCTATTATTGTAAGCATCACGATAGTTGGGATTTATATCGATGGCAGCAGTGGAATCTTCCAATCCTTGTTTAACGTTTCCTAACCCTCTCCAACAAAGGGCACGGTTGTTGAAGGCGCGTTCATCTGGGTTTGGAAGATTTATTAGTACGGTGTAATCGGCTATACCCAACTCATATTGGCCTGAGTCCAGATAACCATTTCCCCTGAGGAAAACTGCTTCATGGTCATCAGGATGCGTATAGATACGATCTGTGAGGGATTTGATCAAATCATGGACATAGTCCATGTCACTTTTTGAACTTAAGTCCGGATCGTTTTTCCACTGATAAGTGATTGTGCATCTCCCACTTTTGTACGCCTATATTTACAGGATGAAAATTTCAGGGCAATAGAACCCCATCATATCTAATCATTTCTCTACATAGCCAATAATGTTTGGTATTACTATCGGGATGCCTAAAGAGAACTGGAATTTACTTAAACATAATTTTGAGTACGGAAGATTTTTTATGCTTTTTATGAGGTCCCGCTGTAGATGGCAACCAGTTGTACCCCATTTCCATACAGGATCTAAAATTTTTTGTAGGAGTCTTCCCGTAAATTTCTCTGCTACCACATGTTCGTAAAAATAATAACGGCCCCCTGGTTTGAGAACTCGAAAGGCTTCTTTCGTTACTTTGTCAACGTCTTGGACCATACACAGAACCAGAGTCGTGAGCACCGAGTCGAATGAATTATCCCTGAAAGGAAGAGATTCACCAGTATTTCCTATTAGTTCAACAGGTTTGGAATATGTGGACGCTAGGGGCTCAAGCTTTCGCTGCATATACTTGTCAGGCTCGGACAACGTGATTTTATTAGCACGGGTTAAATATTCTAGATTTGCTCCTGTGCCAGCTCCTATCTCCAACACCGAGCCAGTGCACATCCCCGCTGTTAACTTCCTGTGAGGAATAACTTTAGGCTCCACTACTGAGTTGAGGAAGTCGTACCACTCTGCGAAAAGCCATTTGGAAAGGATAAACTTCTCGTCGGGTGACTTCTCAAAATTCTTAATGGTGACATCCTCTAGCCGGTATATCCCATACTGCTTCAACCTCACCCTCGTTTATTGCAACAAATGAGTCCCATCGATTGACGAGGATATCCTGCTGAGCGCTTAAAAGAAAAATCTTGTCACCGGGATCAAACGGAAAAGGCCCTTTTGATCGCAAACAGGATTCACTTGCATCCATGCGGATGAATTCTATGTCGGGATGACCTTCCACCGATGGTTTAACACCTAGAGGGCCCCCTAGACATTGAACACCCGCGTCTATAAAACCATATTCGTCTCGCACATCTAAAACCGTGGTGATTACTTTTGCGGCTATTTGGAAGTCCTCCATATAGCCATTTGTCACACTCATTAAGGCGTAGGTTCCGCCCTCCACTTCTGTAACTCCCTCAATTTCCGGAGCCACATCGAAAGTGAAGGTTTCGCCGGACGATACCATCTCAACCGGAATACCAGAGCCTTCAATAGCAGTTTTCACTTCAAGGCAAATTTCTATATATCTGCGACCCTCGGTGAATCGTGTTTCACGGTCTGCCCATCCATCCACCGTTTGGTGACTCATAACTCCCATAAATTTGACGCCATTAAGGTCGGTAGCTCTACGAGCAAGGGCAACACCTTCAGCAGGGCTTCTAACTCCGGCTCTTCCCATTGAAGTGTCTACCTCAATAAGTACTCCAATTTCACAACCAGCATCTGAAGCGATCTGACTGATTTGTTCAAGATTGTCCTGATTATCGATGCATAGCTTTACATCAGCTATTTTTGCCAGTGAAGCAAGTCGGCGCAACTTGTCCGGGGATGTGACTTCAGACGTTACCAAAACGTCCCGAATTCCTCCCTCCACCATGACTTCAGCCTCGGCAACCTTTGCAGCACACACACCATTAAGTGTGCCCCCGGCATCTATTTGCCTTTGCATGACCACGGGACTTTTAATATTCTTGGCGTGCTGCCTCATTTTGCATACTTTACCGGCATATGTTTGGGATATCACAGAGAAATTATGGTCCATAGCAGGAACATCTATCAATAAACTAGGCGTAGGGATTTGATCTACGCTGTCTCCAATATTTGGTCTAGTATTAATCACAGTTCAGACTCCTAAAACTCGCTAACTATATGCCCCTCGACATTGGATTTCCATTAGGCCTACAAGGACTTCACTTTCCACAATATTGAGATAATCATAGAGGTTGAAAGTATCACTTATGGACGCTGGTTTTAGTATTATCGATTCCCCAAGTGATACGGACGATTCATTCGATTCCCAAAGAAGAAAACCATGTTCTGCACTCATTTTTTCCAAGGTAAAAGATGAATTTCCCACAACGGTAGGCACTCCTCCATCGGTAGATATTGCCTTTTGCCCACAATCCAAAAATGCTTTGCCAGGCTCTGGAGCACTGACAACCGAACTTATCACACCCACGCAGTAGTCGGAAGCTCCTATAAATGGATGGGACCCATCAACTATCTCATCCACGTCTAAGTTAAGGGTATAGGTATCTGGAAACATACAGGTTTCTATGACAAGTGGAATGTTATGTTGGGATAATTCCATACATATCCTAGTCAGTTGCTGTTTAGGATCAGCTATTCCAATGTCTGAAACCCAAAGGCCAGATATCAGCTTTTCGGTTTCGTTGATTTGACCGATGGGTGTTCCCCTTTGTTCGGGCGTTATAGAAACTCTCAAAACAAATGATATGTTTTCGGCTTTGCCCTGGATTAGAGCCGCCATTTCTGAGATCTGTTGCTCGGATGAAGCAACTATTCTGATAGGGGTTACCGACGAAATGGCCAGTATGCTTTGAAGCTGAGAAGAGTTAAAGGGTCTGCCAATTGTCAGCTGACCAGAGATTACATTAGAGAACGCAATGGCCTCCGATATAGTATTGACGTAAATGTCGTTCTGATTTAAGAGACGGGAGAGTGCAGGAGTACGATGGGTACTGGCATTAGGGGTAAGACGCTTACCCGCTTTTGATACTAGATTTCGATACGTTTCAGCATTTGCCAGCACACGATCCCGAATCACAAAAAGAGATGGAGTATCTAGGTCATAAACGGATGATCCAAGGGGCTTGAAAACAGGACGTTCCATAGAAAATTTCCTTTCCCAAAACATCTAATTTAGGTAACTATACCAAGTAATGCTATTCGGTACACCATTTGGTAAAGTGAGAAAGAGCGATTTAAATGTTGGTCATATGTCTTAAATGAAAGGGATTGTAAGTTTTGCCATCCAAATTAGATAGTACGATTTTTGCTGATGGTAGTAGTAAAGAGCCAAATTTTCTTACCACTGATGGTGAAATCCTCCACTATTTCATAGGGGAGAAAAATGTCCGGCAATTTGGCACTCTCAAAACTCGAGATATAGCTTCAGCCCATATTGACTCTTCTTCAAAATCGAGCCTATCAACTCTTGTCTGGGTAATTTTATCTGTCCTGTTGGGGAGCTTAATTTACTTTGGAGTAGACAGCCCGCTGGTTGGACTGGGCGCGATTATAATAACGAGTTTAGCAGTCTTGTATTTCTTGTATGAACATTTTACGAGCGATTCTGGTGTGTCTATAGTCATCACAACACAAACAGCGGAAATAAGATTAAGGATGGGATCCGAAAGTAACTATGAGAGGTTTTCGGAGTTCGTTGAATCTTTGCTGGTAGGGACGGGCGAGGATCAGCCTACCCAGAATAAATTCGAGGAGCGCATATTTTCTCCTCGTTAAGTGACTAACTTAATTTTAGGTTGGGGATGGCATCCAAAGACCAATCGTAGCTTCCTAGTTCCTGAGTGTGAAAATAGGCCGCAGATGCGATCATTGCCCCATTATCTGTGCAGAGAGATGGCTTTGGGACAATTACAGGGACAGAACTTGCTTTCGTCATTGCTTTTCTTAGGAAGCCATTAGCCGCTACGCCACCGCCTAGTATTATGCCTGAAACCGAATGCTCCTTGGCCGCTTTTATGGTCCTTTGGACAAGACAGTCCGTTATAGCTTGCTGGAAAGCTGCCGCATATTCTTGCACTTCTGTGGTTGTCGGAGGTCTTTCGGCATTTTGTGGGTAGAATCCATCTGACTCCGCTTTACGAGCAACTGCAGTTTTTAATCCACTGAAGCTGAAATCCAACGATCCTTTTACTGTCGGCCGGGGAAACTGAAAATCAATTTCATTAGCCTGTTCAGCTTCCTTTTCAATAATTGGGCCTCCCGGAAACCCTAAGCCCAATACCTTTGCGACTTTGTCGAATGCTTCACCGGCAGCATCGTCTCTGGTTTTGGCTATTAACTCGTAGTCTAAGTGGTTCCTCATTAATACAAGTTCTGTATGACCGCCAGAAGCAATCAGGCAAAGTAAAGGAAACGCCACTTGGGAATTTTCAAACAAATTTTCCAGCCAAGCAGAGTAAATATGTCCTTCCAGATGATTGATGCCGATTAGGGAAGTTTCCCAAGAATAAGCCAGGGCCTTAGCGGCGTTAACACCCACTAAAAGGGAGCCTGCTAGCCCTGGACCGTGGGTAACGGCAATAGCGTCTATCTGCCGACTTTGTATGGATGCCTCGTCTAGGCATCTGTTTATTGTTGGAATTATGGTCGTGAGATGCTCTCGAGCGGATATTTCAGGTATGATGCCACCATACCGTTCGTGCATGTATGACTGGTCTGCGACTAAATTTGAGTGTATTTTTACCCCGTCTTCTACTACGGCGATCGCGGTATCATCACATGAGGTCTCTATCCCAAGAATTATCAATTATTGCTCCTGGTTTTGTCCTTGAGTAGTTTTAGACTTTCACTTGGCTTAACCTCAGGTTGAAACACCACGCTTCCCGCCACAACTATGTCTGCTCCCGCCTCAGCGACGCTGGTAATAGTTTTCAGATTTACTCCCCCATCGACCTGGATAACAGTCTCTAGTCCTTCGTTTGTTATTTTATTTTTCAGTTGGTGTATTTTATCCAATGAAGATTTTATAAAACTTTGTCCCCCATATCCGGGTTTAACTGACATGAGCAAAATCTGATCCAGTCTATGAAGATAGGGGTAGCTTTTCTCGATAGTGGTTTCTGGATTCAGGGCCAGGGAGGTTTTCACTCCCAGATCAGCTATCTTGTCTAGTGTAGTATCCACTCTGTCCAGGGCTTCATAATGTACTGTAATTGAGGTCGCGCCAGCAGTGACGAAGTCTTCCAAAAACCTATCAGGATTGACAACCATCATGTGGATATCTAGTGGAAGATCCGTGAGTGAATGCAATGCTTGAATAATGGGGGTGCCGAATGTAATTGGAGGGACGAATTGTCCGTCCATTACATCTACATGTATCCCGTCAGCTCCGCCTCTGACAGCGTCTTCAATTTGCTCTTCTAGCTTTGAAAAGTCTATTGTGAGGATTGAAGGGTAAATATGCATTTCAATTGAGTTTAGTATTTTTCAAGCGTTTGTGGGCTCTAACTATGGAGTCTGACACCATAGAGGTGGCTGTTCCTCCATAAGTTTGCCTGTTCTCGATTGACGTCTCTGGCGTTATCTTGAAGACTTCACTATCGAATTCATTTGAGAACTCCTGGTATTCACTCAATGTGAGTTCAGAAAAAGTTTTGTGATGCTCTAAAACGTAGTCTGTTAGCTTGCTGACTATTGTATGACTCTTCCTGAAAGTTAATCCTTTGGCTACGAGGTAGTCAGCTAAGTCGGTGGCAAGCAATAGACCTTTTTCTGTTGCTAAATGTGTATTTTCTTCGTTTACGTGTAACGACGCGAGCATGCCAGAAAATATATCTAATATGGCCACTATAGTGTCATCGCTGTCGAAAAAACTTTCCTTATCTTCCTGTAAATCCCGGTTATAAGTTAGTGGAAGACCTTTTAACACCGTAAGGAGAGCTACCAAGTTGCCGATTAGACGACCTGTTTTACCGCGAGCTAGTTCCGCAAAATCCGGGTTCCTTTTCTGAGGCATTATGCTACTGCCAGTCGTGTAATCATCTCCCATGGTGATGAATGAAAACTCTTCAGAACTCCATAAAACTAACTCTTCGGATAACCGGGATATGTGTATACCACAGGTTGCGGTAGCAGAGTGAAAGTCCAGTAAAAAATCGCGGTCGGAAACGGCATCCATGCTGTTCTCACTGATAGAGGAGAAATCCAATTTTTTTGCGACATATTCCCTGTCTATCGGGTAAGGTAGACCGGCGAGGGCCCCGCTTCCCAATGGCATCACGTCAGCTGAATCTTTCACTCTTTCGTACCGTATTTTATCCCTCTGAAACATCTCAAAATATGCCAGAAAATGATGGGAAAGTAGAACAGGTTGAGCTCTCTGTAAATGAGTGTATCCAGGTATGATCGTCTGGATGTGAGTCTCTGCTAGTTCCAGAAGGGTTTTCTGCAACAGATCTAAGCGCTTTGTGATTCCCTCACAAGATTCCTTTACATACATTCTAAGGTCTAGAGCTATCTGGTCGTTGCGTGATCTACCAGTATGGAGTTTTCCCGCTACGGGACCAAGCTTGTCAAAAAGCCTTCGTTCAATATTCATGTGAATATCTTCTAGTTCGGTTCTCCAGGGAAATGTACCTTCTTCAATCTCCGTTAATATTGAATGAAGTCCAGACTTGATTTGCCTGGCTTCCTCATTAGGAATGATTCCTTGTTTCCCGAGCATAGAAACGTGCGCCAACGACCCTGCAATGTCCTGCTTATACAGACGGCGGTCATAATGCAAGGAACTCGTGAAATCACTAATTTGGATATTTAGTTTTCTAAACTCTGGATTGTTTGATTCAACACCAGAAGACATCTCTTTCTATCAACCTCAATTCTTTAGTGATTCTTACGCTATTAAGTATCCTTACCAATCATGATATATGAAGCTACAGATGTTTACCGCATTTTCCGATGCTATACTCGTGCTATTAGATGAGTACATCACTACCGACGCAAAACATGATTTTCGCCTCCGTCGACCTTGAAACAACAGGTCTCGACCCTAAAAAAGATCGAATCATTGAAATTGGGATTCAAATTTTCGATTCAACAAATTTGCTTGATGAATTCTCTACATTGGTCGACCCAGGTCTCGATACTGAACTTCCCGTCCTTATTACAAATCTTACTGGAATAGAATCTTCGGATCTGGAAGGGCAACCATCTGTTTCAACTCTCATTCCAAATGTGAGTGAATTACTGCAAAATAAGATTATTGTTGGTCACAATGTGGGTTTTGACCTACGTTTTTTGTCCGAGTCTGGGTTCAAACTTGATAATAAGGTTTTCGACACATGGGATCTAGCGTACATTGTCGACTTCAACAGCCCTGATTATTCCTTAGAGACTCTTTTAGCCCGGTACGGTATCAAACGGGACCAGGCTCATCGGGCCCTTGATGACGCAAAGGCTACAGCAGAACTATTTCTTAAATTAATAGATTCTGTAAATGATTTATCAAGCTCTACTATTGATATCCTTAACTCACTTTCACAGTCAGCCAAGCTCCAGTTACACGAATTATTTAAACCATCCCGCTCTGGCGATATATTCTCCCCATCTGAGGAAAGGTGTACTGATGAGAAACCTATCGTTGCAAATCTGAAGGTCAAGGATTCATCCGATATTACCAACATATTCGGTTCCCAGGGGTCATTGGACCTCCTCCTTGATCATTACGAGGAACGTGAGACCCAGAGAGAAATGGCTGAGCATGTTTACGGGGCTCTAACAGATTCTAGGAATTTGGTAGTTGAGGCAGGAACTGGGACCGGAAAATCGATTGCGTACCTTATCCCTGCATTGCAGTTCTCCAGAACTACTGGAAAGAGGGTGATTGTTTCAACACGGACTCTGAATCTTCAGGATCAGCTCTTGAATAAAGATGCTCCAGTTTCCCTCGCAGCGGGAAATTTTCTTCCAGAGGATGAATTTGGCAATCCTCTTGTAACAGTCCTTAAAGGCCGGTCAAATTACCTTTGTATGAGGCGTTTTAAAAATGCGCTGTCCCAGTCAGATATAACAAAGGAGAAAGCTCTCTTATTAGCGAAATGCGCTGTTTGGATGGAAGAGACTAAGACCGGCGATTCTTCTGAAATGAATATGAATCGAAAAGATTCTCTATCAATTTGGAAAGAGTTATCGTCAGAAGGGGCAGGGCTCTGTCAGTTTGCAACAAGTGAATGTTATTTGGCAGCAGCAAGGCAGAAGGCTAACAACGCCGCTGTTATATTAACGAATCATGCGTTGCTCATGGCGGATTTGGTCGCAGGTGGTGGGGTGTTGCCGGAATCTTCTCATCTTGTTATCGATGAAGCCCATCATCTGGAAGATCAGGCGACGGCCGCTCTGGGGTTTGAAATAACACAGGCCTATTTCAGGGAATTAATAGAACGGACCCGTCCATCAAATGTGAATTTAAGAACCGCGTACAGATTACTTCAGTCCGTCGCAGCATCGGTTGAGACAAGGGCTTCGGTGGATGAGCTCTTCAGTCAGCTCACTTCATTAAGCCCACGATTATCAGAGAGCTCCGATCACACCTTGCTTTTAGCAAATCAATTCGCTATATCCAAACTGGAGTCCAGCGGAAGAGAGACAGAGCGTATTTGGAGAATATCGCATGAGGACGCGGATGAGAAATTAGAGCCTATGAAGGCTGCTATTGAGAACACATCAATCTTGTTACAAGAATCAACGGGCCATTTGCGAAAACTTTTAGATCTTATGCAAACAGAAAAACTCAGCACTTCTGCCAGAGACATTATCAATGAGTTAACTATTTTAATTTCTGATTTGCTCGATCTCAGGATTTCCATCGAGGAGTTTGCCGATCCACCAAGCGAATCCTCCGTTTATTGGATAGATGTATCAAATAATAAATCGGGAACAAGCCTGAATATGGCTCCTATTGGGGTATCACAAATCCTGTCCCAGGATTTTTTTAGGGAGAAATCTTCTGTTGTATTGACGAGTGCTACTCTTTCATCAAATAACGATTTTGGCCACTTCTGTACAAGACTGGGTTTCACTCCGGATGAGGAGTATGTATTAGATTCACCTTTTGATTACCTTGCATCCACAAAAACTCTCCTAGTTGAAAATATCTCCGAACCTGGCTCTCCTAGACACGCAAAAGAGATCGTTGAATCTATTTATCGTGTTGCTATGGCGGCAAAGGGCCGGACATTGGCCCTCTTTACGTCTAATGCTTCAATTAGGGCGACTTACCCTGTGTTAAATTCCCTATTGCAGAGGCACAATATTCTGGTACTCGCACAAGGCATATCAGGCACACCTCATAGGTTGGTCCAGCGCATGAGAGAGGAGAGTAGGCCCATTGTTCTCCTAGGAACAAGTAGTTTATGGGAAGGAATCGATATTCAAGGAGACAATTTACAAGCTCTAATTTTGACAAGACTTCCTTTCGAAGTACCAACAGATCCAGTTTTCGCGGCACGTTCAGAGACATATGGCGATAGTTATACCGCGTTCACGGAATACTCCATTCCAAGAGCTGTCTTGAGATTTCGACAAGGTTTTGGACGATTAATTCGATCATCGACTGACAGGGGCGTGTTTGTGGTTTTGGACAGTCGCATAATCAAAAGAAACTACGGTAAGCGCTTCCTGAAGGCTCTTCCGGAAACAACTATGAGTACCTGTTCGATGAACGAGTTAGAAGGAGAGACCAAATCGTGGTTAAATGCGTGAAGGTTACTTTTCCTCTTACACAACCCTACAATCTTGGGGAAACACTTTTTAGTGGTCAAGCTTTTCGTTGGTCACTCGAAAACCCCTCCGACCTGAAAGTAAATTATCAAGGAATAATTTATGGTAGGAGAGTCTCGTTAATACAAGAACAACAGACGATAATTGCAAAGATCACCTTTGAAGGAACTGATCCAATTTCTGAGTCTGACCTAAGAGATCTTGTTGGATCATATCTAAGAATAGACGATGATTTGGAAAGCTTTTATGCCCGCTCGGCTGCTGATGAGTATCTTCAAAGTTCAATAGATCAATACAAAGGTCTTCACCTTTTGAGACAGGAGCCGTGGGAATGTCTTGTCACTTTCATTTGTTCTGCCAACAATAATATCCCTCGTATAAGACTCCTAGTAGATAGAATCAGTAAAGCATGTGGGAAAGCTATAACAGATAGTCAGGGAACATATTATTCGTTCCCACCCCCTGGGGAAATCGCAATGCTCGGTGAGTCTGGGCTGCGAGAATTGGGTCTTGGATTTAGAGCAAAATATGTTAATCATGCCGCTCAAGCCATATCAAGAGGAGAGATCAACTTAGAGAACTTAAGGGAATCAGAGTACGAAGAGACGTATCAGTCGTTGATTTCCCTGTATGGCGTCGGTGACAAGGTGGCGAACTGTGTAATGTTGTTTTCCCTAGACCAAGATAATTCATTTCCTGTCGATGTTTGGATACGGAGGGTGTTGAGAGAAAAATATGTGCCTAATGGGGAAGCAGTTCCAGAGGCTCAGTTACGCATATGGGCACAAAATAAGTTTGGGATAGATTCAGGCTATGTTAATCAATATCTTTTTCAGAGAAGACGACTAGAGAGAAAGACATAAAATCACGTATACACTCTATCGGTCACTAGTATGCCCCGATGCCAAAAAATCAAATGCATCATTCCGCATCTGGTTGCCTGACAGTTAGATCATTATCCATGTTGATGCTGTTCTCTGGAAAAACAAGTCTGCGCACTGGATAATTAATTTCAATACCCTCTTTTCCAAACCTTTCATGGATTCTCTTGATCAATTGGCTCTTAAGACGAAAGGTTCCCGCCCTATCAATAGCTTGAAGGAAAACAAAAAAATCTATGTTTGAATCTCCAAAATTGGAAAACCCGAAAAATGGATCTATATCTTTTATCGCTTGTTCAGATTCCGAAATTAGAGCAGCCGCTTCTTCCAGGGCACATCTCTCTACCGTCGGAAGATCCGCCTCGTAACTTACTCCACAAGTAACGACTACATTCATAGCAGGGGTTGGACTGTAATAATTGGTGACTATACTTTCAGCCATTCTGGAATTTGGGATGATAACGAGATTATTAAATCGACTTCTTATTTTTGTACTTCGCCATCCGACCTCTTCTACATAGCCTGAGGGACCACCTTCTAATTCAATAAAGTCCCCTTTCTTCATTTCTCCTTCGGTGACAACATAAGTGCCGGCAAAAAAATTGCTGAGGGTGGGTTGTACTGCAAGCGCAACAGCTAAGCCTCCAATACCTAGACCAGCTAGGATTGGGCTCACAGACACTCCAAAACTATCAATAGCTATTAAAACACCAATCGCATAGATGGTGATTGGTAAAACACGTCTCAGGGTTGGAAGAAGGGTGTCGTCGAAAGTTGTATTAGTTTTTGCTGCTATGTTGATGATATACCATTCAATGAGAGCATCACATAAATGGGCTGTCGTTAATGTTCCAAGAGCAATCGCTACGATCTGCCATGTCCCAATGGCTAGATCTCCGCTACCTGAGAGAGATACGAGGAGATCTATAGGAATATCTATAATGATTAAATATGCCAGCAATATCCCAACGGAAACTAACAAAATTGAAGCGGGGTTTTTGACTGACTTAAGAACGATTCCAGCAATCGGGAAAGCTTCCTTCGATTCCATACGTTTTAGGAACATACCAGCGAATATGCGAAATAAAATTCCCCCACCTATGAATCCAACCAGGGCAATAACCGACGTAATTAATTTAACCAGGGAAGCTCCAGTTAAAATTTCATCTAACATTCTTAATGTCCTTCGGATCCTGGGTGCATATTCGATACTTGAATAACTGTCTCTACGAGAGGATTTTACACAACCTCAGCTATCCTTATAGCCCCTTTGAAGTGTTATGTTGACCCAATTTTGCGGGGATTCCTATAATTCCTTGTGGGATAATAAAAATTTTGAGAGAAGCGTGGGATTTATAACTCGTGACAAATAACAACCAAAATACGTTGGAAAAACTCAAAGAAGAAGCTCGTTCAGCTCTTGCTGAATGTGAATCATTGGCTTCACTTGAAGAATGGAGAATCAACTATTTAGGAAGGCGTGGCGCAATTTCTACAGTGATGGGAAGCCTGGGCGGCTTGGACCAAGATTCGCGGCGGACCTTGGGCAAGGCTTCGAATGATCTCAAGATACTATTACAAGATGAATACGACGATAAAGTTCAAGAAGTTAGCGTTAGCCAAAACGCAGAGAACCAAGTGACTGGTATTGATGTAACGCTTCCGGGGAGAAATCCACCTCAGGGTTCCTTCCACCCCACGACTCTCATCGTCAGAGAAATCGCAGCCGCTTTTGCTCCTATGGGTTTTAGAGTTGTTGAAGGACCTGAAGTGGAATTGGACACCTATAATTTTCAAAAATTAAATATCCCGGCCGATCATCCAGCGCGGGATATGTGGAACAGTTTGTGGGTTGATTATCCTAATGATCCAGATTTACGCCCCTTTCTTCTTAGGACCCACACGTCTCCGATGCAAATTAGGGTAATGGAACAAGAAACTCCTCCAATAAGAGTCATTGTGCCGGGGAAGGCATTTAGGTACGAAGCTACAGATGCCACTCACGAATGGCAATTTACACAAATTGAGGGTCTTGCCATAGATAAAGGAATTGGATTCGCTGATCTGAAAGGAACTTTGGATGCATTTGCTAAAAGCATATTTGGAGAAACTAGAAAGACGAGATTCCGATGTGATTTTTTTCCCTTCGTGGAGCCTGGTGCGGAGATGTCTATAGATTGTTTTAAGTGTGATGGTGAGGGATGTCGTGTTTGTAGCCACACAGGATGGATTGAAATTCTTGGTGCTGGAATGGTACACCCGGAGGTATTAAGAGGAGTCGGATACGATCCAAATATCTATTCCGGTTTTGCCTTTGGGATGGGAGCCGAGCGAATAGCAATGCTTCGACAGGGTATTGACGACATCCGCCATTTCTACGCGAATGATTTGAGATTTCTTAAGCAATTTTCTCAACAGT
Source organism: SAR202 cluster bacterium (assembly GCA_009392815.1). GTDB lineage: Bacteria > Chloroflexota > Dehalococcoidia > Lucifugimonadales > UBA826. The sequence continues at coordinate 11,296 of VFFS01000089.1, read as the reverse complement.
AAAGGTGTGCCTGTAACATGAAAGTTCCCATTTCCTGGTTATCAGATTATGTCGATATCGATATGCCTATCGAGATGCTATCCCATAAATTAACTATGTCAGGTCTCGAAATTGGCTCCATTGACACAATTGGTGGTGACTGGGGAGATTTGATAGTGGTTGGTCGTATTCTAGAAATAAACCCGCACCCCAATGCAGATCGTCTGAAGGTCCCATTAATAGATGTGGGCCAAGAGGAGCCTGTTTCTGTGGTTTGTGGGGCCCCAAACATAAGAGTGGGGCAAAATATCGCATATGCTTCTGAAGGGGCGAAACTCACAAATCCCAAAACGGGTCAATTGGAGCAGCTTAGAAAAGCTGAGATAAGAGGGATATCTTCATTAGGCATGGTTTGTTCCAGTATGGAGCTAGGAATTAGCGACGATCATCAAGGCATTTTGGAGTTGGATCAGGAATTACTCCCAGGTACTCCTCTAACGGATATTTTGGGTGATCAAATTTTGGAGACTGAGCTTACTCCGAATAGACCAGATTGTTTATCAGTAGTTGGAACCGCCTATGAAGTGGCAGCTTTAACAGACCAAGATGTTACATATCCCGACACATCCTATTTTATAGGCGACTCAGCCGATGAAATTGGTTCGGTTATGGAAGTTTTTGTAGAAGAGCCAAACCTATGTTTACGTTATACCGGAACCGTGGTTCGTAATGTACAGGTTGGTCCATCGCCCTCTTGGTTAACTAATAGACTAGAAAGGGCTGGAATACGACCCATTAACAACGTGGTGGATATCACGAATTACGTGATGATGGAATTAGGACAACCTTTACATGCTTTCGACAGAGCCAAAGTAACCGGTAACACCATTTATGTCAGATCGGCCAAAGACAAAGAAATTCTTAAAACGTTGGATGGACAAGTTAGAAACTTGACTAAGGAAACCCTTGTTATAGCCGATGTGTCGGGTCCAATAGGTCTTGCTGGGATTATGGGTGGAGCCAACACAGAGGTTGATGATGCAACGAACGATGTCTTTTTGGAGGCAGCTAATTTTTCTGCGTCTAGCATACGTCAATCTCGGTCTCTGCTTAACCTAAATACGGAAGCTTCGTATAGATTTGAGAGGGTTCTACAGCCAGAATTAGCCTTGAGAGCATTAAAGAGGGCAACAAAACTACTTGTTGAGATTTGCAACGGAAGTGTTACACGAGGTCATATAGATGTTTATCCTGGTAAAACTGAACCCCAGAATATAACCGTATCTTTAAATAAGTTAGGTCGTATGCTTGGCGCGGAATTTTCTTACAGCCAAGTGTTATCGGTTTTGCTCAAATTGGGATTTGCTGAGTTAAGGCAACCCTCCAGTGTGAATGATCTAATAGATACACTGGATCCATCAGCAGCAGCAAACCGAGATTACTCTTTGACTGTGACTCCTCCTTACTGGAGGTCGGATATAAATATTGAAGAAGATGTTGTAGAGGAATTTGCAAGAATATTTGGTTACGATAATCTTCCCAGTAAGAGATTAACTTCGGAAGTTCCAGAATTTACCCCAAATCAGTATTTAGAGTTAAAGGAAATCGTCAGAGACAATTTGGTGGGAACGGGTATGTCTGAGATGGTTTCTTATGTTGTAACGAGTCGAGAGAATTTGAGGACTGTTGGGGCATGGCCGGATTCTGAGAGGGCCATGAAATTACTCAATCCAATGGACCAAACTAAACCTTGGTTGAGGTCCAGTCTTCTTGGAAATCTCTGTGAAGGGTTGGCTAGAAATCATCGAGTCGCTCCGTCCGGAGTCAGAATGTTTGAAATAGGGCATGTTTTCACCTGGGCAATGAACCAGAGTCACGATGATTTGCCCAACGAGACGGAACATCTTGTGGGAGGCATCACGGGATTGCGATCCAACGTGAGCATATGGCAACAGGCTGAGGAAGTAGTAGATTTCTTTGACCTAAAAGGGATTTTGGAGCACGCTTTGCCAGTAAAGCTAAATTTTTCACCTGCAGATCATCCTGCTCTAAAGCCAGGGGGGTGTGCTTCGATATCAGTAAATGGTGCGGAGGTTGGTTACATAGGGCAAATCAATGAAAACGTCGCAGGGTTTTTCGAGTTACCCAAGGACAGAACCTTCATCTTTGAGGTTGATTTGGAGGCCCTTTCAAATACATACGATAATACTCCCAAGTTGTTTGAGTCCGTAGCGAGGTTTCCTTCTTCGGCGAGAGACATTGCGCTCTTGGCAGATAAGCAGCGTTCTTCAGCTGAAATAGAATCAATAATTGGAGCTCATAAGCTTGTAGAAGATGTGCTTCCAATTGACTCATACATAGGTGATGGAATTCCAGAGGGAACCAAGTCACTAACCTATCGTATAATTTTCCAGTCTGAAACTGGAACGTTAGAGTCTGGCGATGTAGATAAGGCACAGAGACAAATCATGCGAAGTCTCAAGCATCAGCTTAATGTTGATGAACGTTTTCATGTTGACTAATTTGAAACTATTTTCTACGAAGTGAACTTCGTATTTTTACGAGAGGATAAAAATGGAATCACATACTCATCATCATCATGATGAAGATATGCTTTCGGTGGAACAAGCAAAACAAAGAGTTCTGGCGAACTTTGGCGTTTTGGATGCTGAGATTGTACCGGTAACTCAAGCGATCGGTCAGGTGTTATCAAACGATATTTTCTCGCCATTGGACATACCTCCACTCAATAACTCGGCAATGGACGGTTATGCTGTTATTTCTGGAGATACAGATGGGGCAGGAGCGGACAATCCTGTTTTTCTTGACGTGTTGGAGACCATAGCAGCTGGGTCCTTGCCGAAAGTCAAAATTGGACCGGGAAAGGCCTCGAGAATAATGACTGGAGCACCTATTCCCCCAGGGGCTGATGCCGTAGTACCTTTCGAGCTTACTACTGAAATGCTCATTGCTACAGTAAAAGAAGACGATTCTATTGGTATTTTGACCGAGGTATCAGAAGGTAACGATATACGAATAGCAGGCCGGGACGTGGGTCGTGGCGATAAAGTCCTAGATAAAGGTTCGATTATCAAGCCTTCCACAGTTGGTCTCTTGGCCGCACTTGGTTTAAGTGAAGTATCTGTGATTAGAAGGCCAGTCGTAGCAATATTGGCTACTGGTGACGAACTTCTTGAACCAGGCGCAGATTATGTTGAAGGCAAAATTTACGATAGCAATACAAATACATTAGTCGCTTCTGTTGAAAGTGTTGGTGGAATTCCGCTACCCCTGGGGGTGGCCCCTGACAACGCTGGAGAGTTAAGGTCAAAACTTCAACAAGCCGTTGATTCTGATTTGATTATTACTTCCGCGGGTGTTTCAAAAGGTGACTATGATTTAGTTAAAGATGTTCTTGAAGAACATGGAAATTTGGAGTTTTGGTCGGTGCGGATGAGACCGGCCAAACCACTAGCCTTTGGGCATCTAGATTTTGATAAACGATCGGATTCAATACCCCTGTTGGGGCTTCCGGGAAATCCTGTGAGCACATTTGTGGCATTTGAACAATTTGGTCGCCCAGCGATAAGGCTTATGATGGGTAAGGCGGCAGGAGAGAGACCAATTGTGAAAGCAACTCTTGCTGATTCTATACACAATTATGACGGCAGACGGGTCTATGCGCGAGTTAGAGTTTGGAAGGATCAAGATAGAGGGGTATACTGCGCGGAGACCACGGGTTCACAAGAATCGAATATACTCACAGCCCTAGCTTATGCTAACGGACTCGGTATATGTCCAGAAGACATAACTACCCTTGGCCCAGGGGATGAGATTGAAGTAGTTATGTTGGATTGGCCTGAAGAAATCTTGTGATGCTGCTTTTATAAGATTGTTCTTGATGGTGTGGGTGTTGCAAAATGGCAGACGATATTGGTAAACGCTATTTCTTTCCCCGACTGGCCGAAAGGAATATCGATTCACATGGAGTAACCTTTTTATGGAATCATCTGTGTGCAGCGTGCCGAGAACAAGACTTGAAATCGGACCCTACAGGTAAGACGATTTTAAGTAAGATTGTTCAACATTGTTCTAAGGAAATTGATTTTATAGATTCGAGGACCCCAGTAACGGAAGCGGTTATCAAGATCATTCTTAGTACTCGGAATCGAGGGATGTCTACGGAACAGATAACCAATGAACTGAAATCGCGTTGGTCTATGACGACGTTTCCACGTCCGGTATCTGTGAAAATAATTTCTCGCCTGATGGAGGAGATCGACGGTATAGAGTAGCCTTAAAATGGGAATTTAAGTAATAAAAACCAAAGTTTAGCAACTAAAATAGTTCATTCTGTGGCAACTCATATATATAATACTCCTTGGTTTTTACTCAAAGGAGGATGTTATGCCCCAGTCCCTTGCTTTCTTTCAGGGGAAGGTCGTTCCTATAGAAGAGGCACAAGTGAATGTGATGACCCATGCACTTCACTACGGTACTGCTGTTTTTGAAGGGATCAGAGGTAACTGGAATTCCGTGGAAGAGAAACTATATGTTTTTCGCATGGAAGAGCATTATGAGAGGTTACTCCAAGGATGCAGCATGCTGATGCTAAATATTCCGTACACGGCTTCCGACCTTTGCCAAATCACAATTGATTTGCTTCGGCAGTGCGACTACAAACAGGACCTATACATACGTCCTCTGGCATATAAGAGCGAAGAACTTGTAGCAAATTTAAAATTGCAGGAAATAGATAGCGACTTCACTTTGATCATGGTGCCCTTTGGGGACTATTTGGACTCAGATGGTGCACTGAAGTGTTGCACCTCCTCATGGAGACGTGTAGACGATACGAATGTTCCTCCCCGGCTTAAAATTTCGGGCACATATGTCAACGGAATACTGGCAAAAACGGAAGCCACCCTGGCAGGATTTGACGAAGCTATTATGTTGACTCAAGACGGCTACGTTTCAGAAGGCTCAGGCGAGAACCTTTTCATGATTAATGATGGAGCTATTTTTACCCCTCCTGTATCCGACAATAATTTGACTGGTATAACGCGAGATTCTGCAATAGAAATAGCAAACCAGACTTTGGGGATTGAAGTAATAGAAAGACGAATAAGAAGAAGTGAATTATATTTTGCCGACGAAGTCTTTCTGACAGGAACAGCTGCTCACATCCAAGCTGTTGGATATTTGGACAATAGGACTATAGGATCCGGAGAGAGTGGACCTATAACTTCCAAAATAAATGCTGTTTACCAAGAGGCAATAAGAGGTAACCACGTCGATTTCAAAGATTGGTGCACTGGTATTTAACTTTCTCACTGAGCGGAGCATCTGGCGAGGCTTTCAGTAATGGGGTTTTCCCTGGCATATTTTGTTGCCTGTTCTCTAGCCTGTATTGGAATACTCCAATTAGCCTCTATTTCTCCCAGGTCCCGCTACTTACAGCTTTTTAAACTTGGTTCTTTAAGAAAGTTTGTAGGGTTGTTACTGATTTTTGCGTCTTTTTTACTGTTTTTCCTGACAGGTGATCGTGTTATAAGTGATCACGAAGGAGGATTAGATGCTAATCAGCAGGCCATAATATTTAGTTTGTCCGCGCTATTTTCGTACATTTTTTGCGCCGTGGTGTCTCAATTAATATTAAAGGTTATTATTAAGGTTGATAGCACTAACGAGATCACCTGCTCCCCGATTCACAAAAAAGATTATTATGAACTTACCTTTTCGGAATTACAGGAGAAAAATTGGTCGGATTTCAAGGTGTGGATTACTCAATATTTCAAATCCTAAATTCTCTGGCAGGTAGGTCGTCTGAACTAGATTTTCTACTGGCTACTATGGCAAGCGACTTTCTGATTCCTGTTGGACTAGGCCTAATTTTATTTCATAAATGGTTTTCTGGCCGGACCGACAATCAAATGAAATATAACCAGAAACTAGTTTTGATCTCCCTGGTAAATATGGCGATTGCAGCTTTATTGGTCTTTATTCTTAACCTATGGTTTTTTCGTGAGAGACCATTTGCGGTTCATGACGTAAATCTCATTTTCTACCAACCTACCGATTCTTCCATGCCTTCAAATTTTGCAACAGGGACTTTTGCTTTGGTTTTGCCAATGTTAAGAGTCAACTTACAACAAGCAGCCTTAATGATATTGATGGTGTTGACTGGATCTCTCTCTAGAGTTTGTGTAGGGATTCATTATCCATCAGACATTCTGGTAGGTTTCATGCTAGCCATTTTCGCTATACCTATTACTCTCATACTTGTTAGGTATACCAATGCCCTGCAAGAGCGAATTTTTCATATAACCAGAAGGTTAATTCCTACGTGAGTGAGGTTTAGAAACTAGAAGATATAAGGGATATGGCCATACTGGCCAAACCTAGATAAATCAAAAAACCAACGACATCAGTTATGGTGGTAACCACCACGGCTGAAGATAAGGCGGGATCTAACTTGGCTGCCTTTAGGGATAATGGAAGGACTACACCACTGACGCCAGCGACACAAAGGTTTGCTAGCATGGCCACTCCCACAACTAAGGCCAGATATTCGTTTCCATGCCAGATTAAAACAATAATTCCGGCAAGCAGACCTAATATAAATCCATGAACCAGCCCAAGCCCCAATTCTTTGAAAAATAACTGCTTGGCATTTGCAGGAGATATCTCCCCTAAGGCCATGGACCTTACTACCAATGTCAGGGTTTGAGTCCCAACTATTCCTCCTTGTCCAGCGATAACCGGGAGAAAGGCTGCCAGTGCCACTACTTGTCCCAATGTTGATTGGAATAGAGTTATTACTAATGCGGCTAGGCCGGCGGTGGCAAGATTGATGCAGAGCCAAGGTAATCTTCCTTTAACGGAATCCCAAAATGGTCCGAGAATTTTCTCCTCTTCTGCGACCCCCACCATACGGTACATATCCTCAGTGGCCTCTTCTTGCAGGACGTATATCATATCTTCAATTTTTACGATTCCTTCAAGACGTCCTTTATTGTCCACTACAGGTAATGTTAGTAGGTTATACCTCTCCATGATCAGCGCACATTCCTCTTGGTCAGTCTCCGCAGACACTGAGATCACATTAGGAAACATCACTGTGGATATTGACTCGTCATTATCAGCTGTTACTAGCTGAGAGACATTTAGTCCCCCCTTCAATAAATTGTGTCCGTCTACAACCAATATATACGTAACTTCACTAAGATCAATTTCGTGAGCAATTGATCTTATGTACTCTATAGCCCCTTGAACAGTCATGGTTTCGTTTAGAGCGATGTATCTAGGAGTCATTACCCCGCCCGCGTCGTCATCTTCATAATCAATAAGGGGCAAAACTCCGTTTGCAGCCTTCATGGTGGAAAGAGTTTCAGCTCTTAATTCGCCTGGCATTTCCCGAAGAACGTCGGCGGCGATATCAGGTCTCGTTTCATCTAAGACTTCGGATAAATCTGCTACTTCCATATCTCGTGAAATGTTTATAACGTCATTTGGCGTCAATTCTTCAACGATCATTCCAAGGCGTCTTGGGGTCATCCATGAAAGTATTTTTTCCTGATGGATCCGAGTTAACCCTGACATAACATCAGCCTGGTCGGGTGGACGTAAAGACGAAAAGACATTTACAGCACGGGCATAAGATTTCTCATCCATAGCGATCGCTATTTCTCTGGTAGCGTTGGATATGTAATCAACCGAATCCAGCGGTGGGAATATGGTCTCAAACGAAGAAGAAGACAATATATTAAAAACCGCTCCACTATCAGGGGTAAGATCTATCTAAAACTGTGCTGAAAGAGTTTAAGATTGTTCTCGTAAGAATTGATAGCTAAATTAGGTTCCACATTTTTGGGAATCCTAAATCTAGATCATCTTCATTCAGATCCATTATATTTTCTGAGATTGCCTACATTCAGGCCCTCTGCGGCATAGAATGCCCCAGACTTTAGTTCTCTAATAAGTGAATCTTTACTTGTGATTGGGTTTTCAAAAACAGTGAGGCTTTTCCCTAGTCCTTGAGTCGAATGGGAATCACTTCCCCCAGTTCCTGAAACTCCTAGAAGCTTAGCAATTTCAAGAGTGAAAGAATTCTCCTTATCACTGTTAGCTCCGTTGGTTACCTCTATGTAGTCAACCTGTGAAAATAACTCATGCTTAGCAGCCTCAAGTGGTGTTGTCGGCGCAGTGTTCCAGTTCTTATAAAGCAGGTTCAAATTGTAAGGAGGAGCATTAAAGAAATTTCTCAGAGGATGGGCAGAAATTAAGACACCACCCTTTTCATCAACTACTTTTCTCAGGATTTCGATTTTGTGTATTCCTGGGTAGTGAGTCTCTAGACCTATGGCAATAACGTGACCTAGATCAGTTGTAACTTCAAGAGCTGGGATGACAATTAAACCAGATTCTGCAAATTCCCTGTCGATAGAAACATCATTCCATCCTCCACCATGTTCGGTAAGGCAAACTCCGTCTAAGCCGATTCTTTGAGATTCCTCTATAAGTTGTTGGGGGAGAAGGCTACTATCACTACTGCCTTTTACTGTATGGACGTGAAGATCTATTTTGAACATAAAACCTTTCAGATGATTGAGAGTATCAATCCTGCTTTATTGATAATGTTTGATATTCATTCAGTCTATTGGGCCAATATCGGTAAAAGCCATCCAAAACACAATATTGTAATAGCACCAGTGACCAAGAATAAGCGTTTAAAACTTGGGAAAACTATTACACCTATTATTGTACAGATAAACACTATACTCCCAAGGGAAAGTGAGTATAGGAGGTTCGGGCTAGCGAGACCGGCACCAGGCCTAAGCTTGTCAAAAAATGCAAAAACGAATGCGCAAAAAACACCTAGACCTGCCAACGTAGGATTCACCAAAATAATCGTCCCAAATATGAGACGTGAAGGTTCCCGTGTTTGAAGTAGGTTTAGTACTAAAGTATTTCCTTTTCGGTACATAAGAAATAATTCCAGGCAGAAAAAAGAAATAAAGAGAGAGGCGAGCAAAAGCCCGAGCGCTATTCCAAGTACCAAATAGTCGATCATTTGGGAACTTCTTGGTCAAACATGGGTTCAGCAACATAAGCTTCATATCCATGTTTGAGTTGAAGAAGAAGTTGCATAGCTCGAGCCGAGTCCTTGCTGCTAGCAGTCCCATAGACTGTTGGACCAGAACCAACTAGGTGAGGATCTTTAATTCCAACAGATTTCATTGCCTCAAATGCGGACGCAACCCTTTCATATTTTTTGATGACAACTGAATCGAAAGCATTGAACAGAAATTCCTCCGGAAGATCACCACCGCCGTTAACCCTAGCTTCAATTTTCCGGCTGAGGCCACCAGAAGTAAAGTTTGACGGTCCGAGAAGTGAATACATGGAAGCAGTTTTGTTCGGGACGTCAATGTCGGGAACACATAAAACAAACCATGTTTTTGGGATTGGTGACATAGCTCTAACCATTTCCCCTCTTCCTTGAACGAAGGCTGTGCCTCCTTGCAGAAAAAACGGAACATCCGAACCTATTGAGGAAGCTAGTTCAGAAATCGCTGGTGTAGCTAAAGGAATATTCCATAAAGTACACAAAATATGGAGAGCAGAAGCTGCGTCAGAACTCCCACCGCCGAGCCCACCAGACATGGGAATTTTCTTGTCAACTTTGATGGTTGCACCCTGAGAGACAGATGCATGAGATTTGAGGAGAACGGCAGCTTGCATCACCAAATCGGATTCTGGTGGTAGTACATAGCCTCCTTGCTGGATGATGAGTTCAGTGTTAGGTGTTACCGAAACTGTGTCACAGAGCGAAATGGTCTGCATGACGCTGTTTATTTCGTGGAAACCGTCTGTTCTTCGAGCTGTGATTTCTAGGGTAAGGTTTATCTTTCCAAAGGCTTTCTTTGACAGAGACCTGGGTTTCAGTTTTTGAGACATATAGGGTTACCTAATCGCCGGTTCGTGGTTCGGAAAGTGTGCCGGTGGTTTTTATCAGATCAAAAAGATGCTGCAATTCCATAAGCCCAAGAGTCCCCGGCCTTCTTACCGGGTCTATCATGACTTCATCCAGCCAATTACGTACAGTTGGAGAATCGACTTTAAGTCCTAAGCTTAGTGAATTATGTACCTGCTTACGTGGAGACCGAAAAACTGCTGTTACAAAATCAAAATAGAGACCACTTTCTTCAGCAGGCACAAGTGGCTTTTTAAGTCTGTCTAGTTTGATTACAGCAGAATCCACCTTTGGGGGAGGACGAAATGATTTCGGTTTAACAGTGAAAAGAAAGTTTCCAGATATAAATGCCCCGAGAAAACAGCTAAGAATTGTACCTTTACCTTCGATGGGAACAATGTTACGAGCGACTTCCTTTTGCAACATAACTAGGGAATAGTCAGGAGGGTGTTGTCCGGAAAGAAAATTCCTCAGAATTTTAGTGCCGACATTATACGGAAGATTGGAGATCAGGGCATAATTCTGTTCTTCCTTGTAATAGTCAGTGCCACAGGTAGAGGCAGCGTCCCCATGAATGATGGAAACGTTAGAAGTGTCGCTGAATTTTTGGAGCGGACCTTCAATTAGACGCTCATCTATTTCAATGGCTTTTATGGATGCGCCTGAATCGGCAAGGCTTTTTGTGAGATTTCCCCGACCGGGTCCAATCTCTAGAACTCGATCCCCAGAAGACAGGTTTGCATTATTTATGATACGTCGAATAATTCCCCCGTCATAAAGAAAATGTTGCCCCAAGGCCTTTAGTGGTCGATGACTATTCATGAAGCGGACTCACATTTTGTCTGCTTATAACTGCAAAACGAACTCGGGCCAAATGGATCGTGCACCTCTCGTCGAACTGTCAAATCAACATGTACAAAGAAATACGCTCAAACCAGGTGCTCCTGCGGCACCCGAAAGGAACCGCTTACCGCTGCTTTCTTTCGAACCTGACGGGGTTCACAGACTTTCGCCGCGCAGGACCCAGCTCTCAATACGCATCACTCTAAACAGAGGAAGACTTAGGCAGCCCTCGGATTGGAATTAAGCCCCGTTGGAGCGGATTACGAGTTGAGGGCACCGCTAACTCCCCGCCTAGCACGATCCAATTTCATGGTAGGGCAGGCCCAAATACCTGTCAACGAATTTATAGACATGGGGAAGGGGAGACTCGAACTCCCACGCCTCGCGGCACATGATCCTAAATCATGCTCGTCTACCAATTCCGACACTTCCCCCTACTAAAGATTATAGAAGACATCTCCTTCGTTCGCATTAACAATTGAGATTCATAACTTAAAA
>VFFS01000088.1 GCA_009392815.1 SAR202 cluster bacterium | reverse complement strand
AAGCGCCAGCGGATACCGCCGACTCAAATTCGGGGGCCAAAGATTCTGCTAGGTCGTCTTCTAATGAGTTCAACCTAACTCGCATGTCATCTTGGTCTGATGAGTCTCTCATCGCTTCGTAGATTTTGTCGCCCAAAATATCTCTGGCTTTTTCCACTGCTGCAGGATCGTGTCCACGTGGTATGAAATCAGATTTTTCTTGGCCGGCTTCTTCAATAAAGTCTTCTTGAAGGGAGATCACTTCTAGATTCACATTTTGGGCTATTTGAATTGCTTCATAAACTATATCTTCGTCAACGATACTGGCTCCTGCCTCCATCATTGATACTCCGTCTCGTGATCCCGCCACCACTATGTCCAGATCACTGTTTTGAATCTGCTCATATGTGGGATTGACTACGAAATCTCCGTCAATATAGCCCATTCTCGTGGCGCCTAGTGGACCGTTGAACGGTATATTAGATATTGATAATGCTGTGGACACGCCGTTAAGGGCAATGATGTCGAAAGGAGTTTCTCCGTCACTGGATAACGTAGTAACTATTACCTGTACTTCATTCTTAAAACCCTTGGGGAAAAGGGGACGAATAGGCCGGTCGATTAGCCTGTCGGTCAAAATTGCATGCGTAGTGGGACGACCTTCTCTCCTGAAAAAACTACCTGGAATTTGTCCTATGGCATAATGCCTTTCTTCCAAGTCGACAGTAAGCGGGAAGAAATCGATTCCTTCCCTTGGCTCACTCATCGTAACTGTGACTAGGGCAACATTATCGCCCTGCCTTACAATGACTGCTCCGCTTGCCTTCTTAGCTAGACGTCCTGTTTCGAACTCTAACGTGTGCGAGCCGATTTCACGGCTAATTGTTGATACTGTAATGGTCCTTCCTCCTGGAGGGGAAAACCGAGAGCTAGAATGACGAATAGCCTGAATCCAGGCTCCGTATGGCTATCTGCGTAGCCCTAGCTTTGCGATCAGTGCTCGGTATTTGCTCACATCTTGCGAGTTCAGATACCTTAGTAGCCTACGCCTCCGCCCTACAAGCTTCAAAAGTCCACGCCGGGTGGATTCATCATGCTTGTGCTCACGCAGATGCTGCGTAAGTTCTGTGATGCGTGTCGTTAATACCGCGACTTGAGACTCAGTTGAGCCCGTGTCTTTTTCATGTGTGCGGTACTCTTCTATTACGGCCTGCTTGTCAGCCTTATCCAATCCGTTCTCCTGGATTCCTCTCTCTTATAGATCTTTTGTTTAACCTGAAAATTGTAACATTAGGGTTTTGGTACCGCAATTTACTGTGCGCCGCACATATTGCAAAAACTTTACAAGATATCAGAATAGATCTTCTTATGTCCTATATTCCCTGGATAAAAGTCGTCACAGCTTTTTCAAATCCTGAAGGGTTGTCTCCCATCACGAGATGCCCGGCGTTTTCCACTATTGCTATTTTGCCTCCTGGAATTCTCTTATGCATTTGATCAGCAGTATCATCTGCGATTACGTCGCTGCGATCACCTTTAACTACCAGGGTGGGGCAGGAAAGGCTCTCCACGTATGTCCAGAGTCGATCAGTTACTTCAGGGTCTTGTTTTCTCCCCATCCTTCCTGGGGAACGTAGTAACTTATCGTATTTCCATGTCCATTTCCCGTTTGGGAGTTGCTTTATGTTGTTGATGATGCTTCCTCTAATTTGAACTGGGTCTCGTCTTGGGTTGTACTTAATAACCCTATCCACAAAAGCATCAATTGAATCCAGTTCATCTTCTTGTTCAACGAAATTTCGAATGTTTTGGGTCCCGACTCGTACGTTCTCTGGGCCAGCATCCACGATGACAAGAGCTTTTACCTTTTTAGGGTTGTTTGCTGCATAGGTGAATGAATTGCGCCCACCCATTGATAGTCCCATCAAAATAAATTGGTCTAATTCTAGTTCGGCAACAATCCCCTCTATATCGAATTGCTGCGTTTCCGGACTGTAATCTCCGTCTGTTGCCCAATCGCTATCTCCGTGACCTCTTTGGTCAATTGCTATAACTCTGTATCTATCCGCAAATGCCAAAGCTACGAAATCCCAGGAATGGGCCTGTTGAGCAAATCCGTGAAGCATCACTATTGTGGGATTAGATGTATTCCCCCACTCTAAATAATGAAACTTTAGGCCGTTGGCTTTGAGAAATTTACTTTTCGGAACCCAGTCCTGTGAGAAAGATACACCTACTTCTCTGGCCGCCTGGTAGAGAGTTAAACCTTTTGATTCTGTGTCTTTAGTCATTAAGGCCTTCTTTCAGTGTAAGTGGTTTCTTGTATAGGAAGGTTATTCATGTTTTGCTTAAATGTCGGGGCTGTGTTTTGCCCAGTCTGTGGCATTTTCATAGGCATATGCGGTTTGTATGACAACAGAGTCTTCAAAAGCTCTGCCGGCTAGTTGCATCCCTATAGGCAGACCCGAACTGGTAAAACCACAGGGAATGCTGATGGTTGGGAGACCACAAATGTTATGTGGCCTAGTTAGTCTAGGCATTAAAGCTAGTGCTGGGTATTCAACGCCGTGAAGGACTATAGTTTTATCGTCAATTCTAGGGGCCCCGATCCCCACAGTAGGGGCTAGTAGTATGTCCACTGTCTCCATGGTTTTGGTAACTTGATTATTGAATTCGTGTCGCCCTCTTTGTGATTTCAAATAGTCCAAGGCACTATAGAGTGATCCTTGAGTAAGTCGTAACCTTACATCCTCACCAATGTCAAAAGGCCTGTCCTTTAAGTTGTTTTCATGCACTGACGCAGCCTCAGTCAACATAATTGTTCCAGAAATGGCCAGGCTATGTTCTAGAACGGGTAAGGAAATTGGAATAATTTGTGCTCCGAGAGACTCAAATACTTTTTCTGCATTGGCTAGAGCAGTTTGCACTTCAGTAGAGGTGGTTTCGTAAAAATACTCTTGAGGGACTCCAATTGTTAGCCCATCTAGCTCTAGGCCTATTTTTGTGGTGAAGTCTTCTGTTTCGTGGAGAGCTGACCCTGGGTCTGAAGGGTCGAATGACACTATGGCATTCAGCATTAAGGCAGCATCTTCAACTGTCCGTGTCATCGGACCAACTGTGTCCATAGTCCAACTTAGAGGGAATACGCCATTGCGACTCACTCTTCCGAAGGTAGGCTTTAGTCCCACGATTCCACATAGAGCGGAGGGAATTCTTATCGATCCGCCAGTATCAGTACCGAGCGAAGCCATGCATTGTCCAGCAGATACAGATGATGCCGACCCACCACTGGACCCGCCAGTTATCCGCTCAGTGTCCCAGGGATTACGTGAAGGTCCGTCATGAGGATTAATACTCGTTGCCCCGAGGGCAAACTCATGCATTTGCAGCTTGCCAATCACAATCGCACCAGCCTGCTTTAGCATGCTGACGACGGTAGCGTCTGTTTGTGGCACACGGTCGCGATATATTTTGGATCCTACAGCGGTTGCTACTCCTGCCGTATCGTACAAATCTTTAAGACCAATCGGAATGCCATGTAGTGGTCCTTTGTAATTACCATCCATAATTTCCTTTTCGGCAATTAGCGACGAACTCAACGCCGATTCAGACAGGATTGTTACAAAGGAATTTAGTTTGTCGTCTGTACTATTTATTCGATCTAGGTGAACTTCCACAAGTTCTGAAGGTTTGAGTTCGTGAGCCGAAATCAGGTTAGCTGCCTCTTTGATTGACATGGAGCAAAGTGGATTCATATCGGTTAGCCCTCATCCGGTTTCTGTACTTTTGATAGTAGCGGCGGCATGAACAGAGGAACTTCCTCACTGATAATCTCTTCAAGCTTAATAAGTTCTCCAGTGGCTGTTTCCATTTGAGAGACTAAAATGTTTACGTTTTCTTCTGGAATTGTTATTCCCTTTAGCTTTGCCGACAAGAGAATATTTGATTCAATCTCATTCATCGAAGTGCTCCTCTAAAATTATTCGACCGTAACAGATTTTGCCAAATTGCGTGGCTGATCAATATCGCAGCCCCTAATGTGGGCTATGTGGTAGGCAAGTAGTTGTAGTGGCAAAGCAGCTACAATAGGATTCAAGTCACTTGGAGCATCCGGTATCCTTATGACGTCGTCTGCGACATTTTGGATTTGGCTGTCGCTTTCAGACGCAATAGCGAGGACTCTGGCTCCCCTTGCTTTGGATTCACTTAAGTTACTGAGCATTTTGTCTTTCAATCCGTCTGATGGAACTATTCCGACGACTGGCATTGAGTTGTCGATTAGTGAGATGGGTCCATGTTTCATTTCACCTGCCGGATATCCTTCAGCATGGATGTAACTAACCTCTTTCAATTTCAATGCGCCTTCCATTGCTAGAGGGTAATTTAAACCTCTTCCTAGGAATAAGAAGTTCGGATAGCCTTGATATTTATTTGATATTTCTCTTATCTGGTCATCGGTACTGAGATATTTAGTCATGAGTTCCGGTAGCAGGGAAAGACTACTTATCAATGAGGAAGTTTTCAGTAGATCCAGTTGGCCTCTCTTGACGCCGAGGAATATGGAAAATAAATACAGGGTGGTTAGTGAACAAGTGAAAGTTTTTGTTGCGGCTACTCCTATCTCAGGACCGGCTTCAATAGGAAGTAGTCTTTCAGCAATTCGTTCAGCCTGTGTGCCCGGATAGTTTGATAAAACGACCTGACTAGCCAGGTGTTCTTTTGCTTTTAGCATCGCAGCTAGAGTATCTGCGGTTTCTCCTGACTGAGTTAATGATA
Source organism: SAR202 cluster bacterium (assembly GCA_009392815.1). GTDB lineage: Bacteria > Chloroflexota > Dehalococcoidia > Lucifugimonadales > UBA826. Next base: position 6,045 of record VFFS01000088.1, on the reverse strand, counting down.
TTACTAGAGTTCCTTCTTGAAACACGGATTCCCTGTATCTGAATTCAGAGGAATGGTCCCATTCCGCCGGAATGCCGGCAACTCGTTCCATCCATGTCTTTCCAACCATTGCGGCATGTAGACTTGATCCCATTCCCACCAAAACAATCTTTTTTAATGAATTGATTTCTTCTTGAGTCATTGGGAAATTAGGAAAATCTATCTGTTTCTTATCAAATGAAATTCGGTTTTGGAATGTTTGCCTGATCGCCTTAGGTTGTTCATATATCTCTTTCAGCATGAAGTGTTCGAAATTGCCTTTGCTCGGGCTCTGCAAAGTAGATGAAATTTCTGTGTAAGGCTTTTCCAGCTGCTTACCAGTCAGATCTCTGTATAGAACCTTCTCAGGGCTTATTATTGCCATCTCCTCTGCATCTAGATGCTGTACTGTTTTTGTATGAGGCACTATAGCTGGTAAATCACTAGCAACGAACATTTCGTTGTTCCCTGTACCTATAGCTATACTTCCCGAATTTCCCTTTCTGGCAGCGATTATCCTGCCTTTTTCTAATGTGGATATTACTAGTATTGAATTCCCGCCCTCTAAGCGTGAAACAGTTTTCGCGATGGCATTTTCTAAGGATTTTGTGTGCTTGAGTTCCTCTTCTATTAAATGTGGAATTATTTCAGTGTCGGTTAGTGACAGGAACTTGTGTCCCACTCTCTGTAATTCATCCTTTAGGGAGGCATAATTTTCGACTATTCCGTTGTGTGCAACAGAAATTTCCTGAGCACAGTCCTGATGGGGATGAGCGTTTTCGAGTGTAACCTCACCGTGTGTTGCCCAACGAGTGTGTCCTATTCCTGAGTACCCTTTTATGGACGTATGCCTTTTAAGTTCTTCCTTGAGGCCTGATAGCTTGCCTGTTGTCTTTATAGTTTGAATCGATTCGGTTACGTCGACGACGCAAATTCCCGCACTGTCATAGCCCCTATATTCAAGTTTCTCCAAACCGGGCACCAATATATCCAGGGCACTTCTAGGACCAGTATATCCAACTATTCCGCACATATTTGCTGCTCTATTTGGGGCTGTCCATCAATACTGTTATCTCTATACACTCCCCGATATTCATTAGGTAAAAGGGATGCGATCCTTCCCATAATCATGTCAGTCATTGACTGCATCACATCAGGACTTATCTTTCCTTCAATAGTGGGTAACGAAAATGGGGGACCTATGGTCACTTTTATATTTCCTGTGGGATTTACCGCTCTCAATAAGGATTGTAGATGCTGTGTGCCAGTTATACCCACAGGAAGTATAGTCGACCCGGTCATCTGGATAATTCTGGCCGCGCCCTGTTTGCCACGGAGCAACTCTCCATTACTTCGTGTACCTTCAGGAAAAATCACCAAGGTTCCGTCTCTGCTTAGTTTATCTTTCGCCCACCTTACGGCGGCTATGTCTGACCCTTGCCTGTTTAATGGGTGGGCCCCGTAAGCATAGAGCATTTGGCTGACTGGGAATCCGATGAAAAGGCTGCGTTTGGCTAAAAAATTCAATCGCCTCTTTACAGCGTGACTGAGGACAGAAGGATCAATATAGCTTAGATGATTTGAAACCACGATCAATGGCCCCATGGGAGGAATATTTTCTTGTCCCACAACCTGATAATTCGAAAAAAGCTTTAACGTGATTCCCTGCAAATACCGACAGGTCGAATAGAATTTGGCCATTATTCTGTGACTACTAGCTTCATAATTGCTTCCACCACTTCATCAATTTCCATTTTGTCTGTGTTTATTATTACAGAATCATCTGCGGGCAGGAGTGGAGACTCCTCGTTTTGAGAATCAATTAGGTCGCGTCTTTCTAGGTCAGATTTCACCATTTGTAAGGTTGCTTTAGGGTTGGCTTCGAAAGTTTGGGCCATTCTTCTTTTTGCTCGTACGTCCGGTGAAGCTGTTAAAAATACTTTCACGTCCGCATATTTAAGTACCCTGATTCCTATGTCTCTCCCGACCATAACTATGGAGTCGGAATTAGCAATTTCTTGTTGCTTGGTAATTAAAGCGGCTCTAACACCTGATATTTGTGAAATAAGAGAAACTGATCTTTCAACATCTCTATTCCTCAAGGAGTCGGTTATATCATTTTCGTTAATAATGAATCGATCACCGCGATCTGAAGGGATCAATTGGATTTGAGAATTCATGGCTATAGTCACTAATTTCTCGTGATTTGAAACGTCAATTTTTTCATCTAGAGCCAGCCAAGTTATCGCTCTATACATAAGCCCTGTATCTAGAAATCTCCAACCCAACTTCTCACTCAGAAGTTTCCCTACAGCTGTTTTTCCAGATGCTACTGGTCCGTCGATTGCTATCTGTTTATGCATGGGTTTCAGTTTGTATGAGGCCCTCTCATCCTTGCACATCTACTTTTATTCAATGCGTAACTTGTCGCGATTACCTGCTATTCATATAATCCTCACATAGTTTTCAACAGGGAGTCTAATTTATATGAGTAGTGAAATTGTAATGTACGGACCTGACGAATCGTTGATAGGTCAATTAAGGGATGCAGCCCCTGATGGCGTAGATATCCAGTGGGTTGACTCTGGACAAGACTTGGATGAGGCAGCTCGCGCACTTGCTAGCACCAAGGCGATAATACTAGGTGGGGCTATTGATTTTGAAGTTGAATTAGCTGCCAAATGTTCTGAATTAAGGTTGATTCAGACGACAAGTGCAGGTACTGATAAATTGGATAAGACTGCGCTTGGAGAGCTTGGAATTAAAGTTTCAAATAATGGAGGAGGCAATGCAGTTGCTGTTGCAGAACACACTATCGCCTTAATGGTGGGTGTATACAGAAAACTTCATTTGCAGTTCCAGAATGTTCAGGAAAAAAAATGGATGGGTACTATTCGCCCCGATTGGTTTTCACAGGCTCATGAATTAACAGACAAAACAGTCGGTATTATTGGTGTAGGGCGTATAGGTTCCAGGGTGGCACAACGCCTGCAGGGCTGGGATTGCAATCTTATTTACGATGATATTGTTGATCCTGATCCGGACCTTATAACAAGATTGGGACTGACTAAGGTGGATAGGGACGAGCTACTACAGACATCAGATTTGATTACTCTCCATGTGCCATTAAATAGACAGACAAGGGGAATGATTAGTGATCGTGAATTTGACCTTATGAAGTCAGACGCGGTTCTTATAAATGCCTGTAGAGGTCCGGTAGTAGATGAGGAAGCATTTATTAGAGCCATGGAATCCAACAAAATAATGGCGGCAGGCGTGGATGTTTTAGAGGTAGAACCAACACCAGAAAATAATCCTCTTATTGACATGGACAATGTTTTGATAACGCCCCATCTGGCGGCCTTTACCCAGGAAGCAGGAGAAAAGAGTAGAGCTTTCGCGATGTATAACTCAAACCGTGTTGCAAACGGAGAAGAACCGGAGTCAGTCGTTCTCCCAGACGATTAGTCGACGGAGAAATTATTATCTCAATTTCAGCCGATGTAAGAGGGCTATAGGTGATTCCTCCAATAATTCTCTAGTACGGTCTAGGTTCAATCCAGAACCGAGGGCGACTTTTTCTGCGTATTCTTTTGTCATAAGGTCCTCTGGCTCATGAGCATCAGAATCTAAGATAATCGAGGCGCCGGCTTCTGACGCAGTTTTAACGACGTGCCCGTTAGATAATCCGTGTCCTTTTCGGCCTGATATTTCAAGGAAAACTCCATTAACTGAAGCAATTTGTGCTTCTTCAATAGATATTAGCCCGGGATGGGCCAGGACATCTACATATGATGAGGATACCGCTGCTAGATTAGTTCCTGGAACGACAGGCTCCATTATTGTCTCTCCGTGGACGTTGACAATTTTTGCCCCAAGTTTTTTTGCATCTTTTGCAATCTCATTGATGTCTTCAACTGGGGTGTGAGTTATTTCAACTCCTGGTAGCACTTCTATGTCCCATCTTTTTTGTGCCATCAAGCAGTCTGCTTTCAAAGTGTTCAGAACGAATTCAAGATTACCTGGTCCAACATGGTCGGTGATTGCCATAGTTCTATATCCAATGTGCATAGCCCTACGAATCAATTCAATTGGTGACAATACCCCGTCACTCAAAAAGGTATGTGTGTGGAAGTCAAACATTTTATGCTCTGGACCTCAATTGGCTGTTGGCTATTCTAAGAAATTGGCACTAAATAAATTTACGGAATCAACTACCTTGTTTATGGAGTCTCCTGCCATAGAAATTACTAAGTAGTCTAACCCACAATCCTGATAATTGTTGATATCGTTCTTTATTTGGTCTAAAGACCCTGTGAGAGGCATTCTTTCCCCAGATTCGTTATATAAGCACTCTCCTATAGAAACGGTAGCTCTCAGGCTTATGACTATCTCAGAAATCTCTCTCTCCGAATCTTTACATAGGTTACTCAACACCATTTTTCGGTCTCTCAACTCCTTTGGGGATAATCGAATGGCATGCCAACCGTCCCCAAAACGTGCTGTTCTTAGTAGAGAGGCTTTAGAGTTCCCTCCAATCCATATGGGAGGATGGGGCTTCTGAAGGGTTTGTGGGAAAAGCGTCATTCTGGTGGTATCGGCATGGTTCGATGTTTCTGGGACTAATTGACTGGTACATGAGTTTAAAAAAAACTCCAATTGATCGTCAGTGACCTTGCCTCTCAATCTGTAATCGGATCCCATCGCTTCGAATTCTTCTTGCATCCAGCCAGACCCAATTCCTAGGATGAGTCGGCCGCCTGATAGTACATCCAAAGTAGAGATCATTTTGGTGTTCAAAATCGCATCACGAAATGGCAGTACCAAAACGCTCGTTCCCAGTTTTATGGAAGTCGTGGCTCCAGCAACAAAGGCAAGGGTAGTGATGGCCTCCATAACATTTTGGGTTTTTGGGTCATTTCGCCCAGGCCCAAATTGTGTAGGATATCGATCGGATAGGTCGGCAGGATATACCGTTCTGTCACTCACCCAAATGGAATCAAACCCGGCCAGCTCGCTCACTGTACTAACACGTTCGATATATTCTTTCTGATGTAATTCAGTCACTGCAGGCGTTACAGATGTGGTAACCGCAATACCGAAATTCATTTGATACGGTCCTGCTGGCTTTCATTATCTCCGTATCGGAATTGTTCAGGAAGTTCTTCTATCACATTCAATGCAAGCAGGACTCTTTGGGCAGTGAAGGAGGCCGAATCCTCCAAAGTTTTAATGGGGAGATAGTATGGTGGATCAGCGGTGACTATACTAGTACCAAAGCTATCAAGAGCAGCAAGGTTGGAGAGATGGATTCCGTTCAATGGACTTTCTCTCGGGACTATCACTAATGGTCGTCTTTCTTTAAGGCAGACGTCAGCGGATCTGCGTATAAGGTTGTCAGATATTCCATTAACTATTGCGGACACGGTTGCCATACTTCCTGGAACTATCACCATTCCACGTCCAGGAAAAGTACCGCTGGCAATTGGCGCTTGTAAGTCCCCAATGGCGTAATGTGAGAAGCCTGAATTTTCTCGCCAACGTTCGAGTGATTCTCCAAAACTTTCAGACATTTCTATTTGCCATACCATTCTTGCGGGATTAGATGCCACCAGAATAGTGGGGATATTAAGTTCTAACAAAGCATCAACGGTCTTTGATGCTAATATTGAGCCACTTGCTCCTGTCACTCCAACGATCACGGGGTTTTCCATGTGTTTATACTACCCTCTTAGTTAAGGTATAGGGAAACAGAGCTTCCGGACAAGATACTAAGAGATACGAACGCGTTAATTCTCATAAATGCCATTCCAAGCTTCGATAAATCGTCTGGTTTCACGAGGAAATATTTATATATTAATAGTCCTGCCGCCACAAAACATGATATGAAGTAAGGGAAACTTAGTTCACACAATACTCCCGCCGCAACCAGGAAAGACACTGCCAAGACGTCCAATATCCTTGCCATGTAAAAGGCGTTTGCAATTCCAAATTTTTTGGCCACTGAGTGTAAGTTTTGAGAATTCT
>VFFS01000087.1 GCA_009392815.1 SAR202 cluster bacterium | reverse complement strand
ACCCCCTGCACCCCATGCAGATGCGCTACCAAGCTGCGCTACTCCCCGACCTGAACGAAAAGAATAGCATAGCGCTCAATAAACCATCAACGAAATAGAAAATCGAAAATAAGCTGAGACAAAGATAGATGTTTTAAGGGTAGAATGGCGTGAGAAGTCAGTATAGTAATATCAGCTTAAATTCATCACGTGTGACCCGTAAGTGTTAGATCACAATTAGATCACAAGAGGAATCAAGATTATGCTTAAAGAAGTGGACCTAATTAATTCGCCTTCAGATATTCGAAATGCCTTTCGAAACAATGAGTTGACCAGACCAACATCAGGACTAGCGCCGGGATATGTGCAGGCAAATCTTGCCATTCTCCCAAGGGAAAAAGCCTTTGACTTTCTACTATTTTGCCAGCGAAATCCAAAACCGTGTCCTTTAATCGAGGTTCTCGAACCAGGAGAAATTGAAGCCAGTCTCACAGCGCCAGGGAGTGATGTCAGAAACGACGTACCTCTGTACCGGGTTTACAAAAACGGTGTCCTCGACGCAGAAATCAAATCATTGACAAACATTTGGGAAAAAGATTTTGTAACCTTTCTCCTAGGATGCAGTTTCTCGTTTGAAGCCGCACTACAAAACAATGGGATAAGACTTCCCCATTTTGAAAAAGGTACAAACGTTTCTATGTACATAACTAACATTGAAACTTCCTCTGCTGGAGAATTCTCCGGCCCCATGGTGGTTTCAATGAGATCAATACCTCAAGAGAAAGTTGTCAGAGCTGTTCAGGTAACTTCAAGATTCCCCAGCGTTCACGGATCGCCCATACATGTCGGGGCACCTGAAAACATTGGAATTGCAGACATTTCAACACCTGACTTCGGCGACCCAACCGAAATAAAGGAAGGGGAAGTACCCGTGTTTTGGGCCTGTGGCGTAACTCCTCAGAGTGTAGCAATGAGCTCAAAACCGGAGATAATGATCACCCACGCTCCAGGATACATGTTTATCACAGATAAAAAAGATGAAGAATATTCGGTGTTATAAATGAATTCACACTTAACTATAGAAGACCTAATTCTCTCAAACGATCAAAGGGGTATATCGGAATTACGTGATCTCGTTCCGGCAGACTACTGCACAAGGGCCGCAAAGTTAGTCCTTGACAATACTGGAACTGTTTTAATCACCACTGGCTTTTATATTCTTAGCGCCGGAGCGCCAGAAACCGACGGTCCACCAGGAGCCATTGCTATTGGGGTTGGATTGGAACAGCTTGGATATAAGGTTAAGTATGTAGCTGATGAATATTCCAGCAAGTTGTTGCGTCCATATGTATCAGAAGACTCCGATGTCATCGATTTTCCCATAACTACAGTTCCCAAAAGTATCCAGTTCTCAGAAGATCTATTAAATACTGAAAATCCTTCAATGTTGATATCAATTGAACGCTGCGCTGCAGCAGCCGATGGCTTGTACCGTAATATGCGTGACCTAGACATAAGCGATCAAACGGCAAAAGTTGACTCGTTGTTTAACATGCACGAAAAAACCATTGGAATAGGTGATGGAGGAAATGAAATTGGGCTTGGAAACGTTATAGATGGAGTGGAGAAATCTGAAACACTCGTCTCCTATCCAGCTGTTTCCAAGGTGAGTGAATTGATAATTGCCAGCGTCTCAAATTGGGGTGGATACGGATTATTAGCTGCCCTCTCAATAGCCACCGGCAAAAACATTCTTCCTACAGTTGATGAAGATACTGAAAGAATTTCTAATATGGTAGACCTTGGAGCTGTGGATGGGTTTTCTGGGGAACAAATCAATAAGGTAGATGGATTCGATTTGACAGAAAATGCTGCTCTACTCGAAAAACTCCACAGGCTAGTCGACAACACCTGAATTTCTGGGTTAGGGAATACAAAAAAGAAGAGGATTCCACCCAAACAGACTGGAATCCCCCAAGAAAGATCTTTAAGCCGATACCCTACTACCGTTGGATGGTGCAGCTTTTTCTGACTGAAGAGTATCGATTCCTCTTCTCACTTGACCAAGAACATCTGCTAATTTTTCTTCAAGTCCTGAAAGGACCTCGCGTGAATACCTGTCAGCTCCTTCTCTTTGGAATGAAGCCGAATTTTCTGCCTCATTTATAATGGCATATGCCTTGCGCTGGGCATCCTGAATAATGCTTTGAGCCTCAGTTGCCGCGCTGGTAGTAATCTCATCTCCTCTGTTACTGGCCACTTTGATTATCTCCGAATCAGCAACCTTGAGATCATGAGTTTCCGACGCCGCACTTTTAAGAGAGTCAGCCGCGCTTTCAGCTTCATCCCGCACTCTCCTAGCTTCTAGGTTAGCCTGGCTTATTATGCTGTCCCTCTGCATGATAATGGCTTGAGCCTCTTCTATGTCAGCGGGCATCCCAGATTCAATGGCCTGAGCAAGTTGAGAAAGCCTGACAGACTCAATCATAACCTTGCCCCTAAATCCCGGTACCTTAGTCCCTGAATCCACCAGTGCCTCTAATTCATTCAATATCTGTTTTGTATCCATCGAAACTGCCCTCCCGTGGCTATACATCAAATACTTCTAATCCAGCCGCTCTAAAATCGCGGCATTTATGTGTTTGGGTACGAGGTTATCTATTCGTCCGCCAAGACGTGCTACTTCTTTGATCCTGCTTGAGTAAATGAACTGGTGCTCCAAAGCACTCATCATGCATATAACATCTACCTCTGGAGAAAGGTTTCTCCACATAAGCGCCATTTCAAATTCTTGCTCAAAATCGAACCCTGCTCTCAATCCTCTAAGAATTACTTCGGCACCCACTTCCTTGGCTACAGTTGGCGCCAATCCCGTAAATGGGGTCACCACGACATTTGTGATCCCATCTAGAGCCTTTTCGAATAGTTCCACCCTTTCATGAGTATCAAACATCAATGTTTTGGGTGGAGCATCATAGACCCCTACAATAACTTCATCGAAAAGCCTGGAAGCTCTTGTAGCAACGTCTATATGACCGTTGTGAGCAGGATCAAAACTACCTGGATAGAAAGCTTTAGCCACTTTTAACCTCGTAAAAAGAAACCTTGGAATCTCCGTACCGCTTCTCTGAAAATCTGGTGATTATTCCATATGAAGAGCTTAAGTCACTCGATGCTTTGTGTTCAGCAACAACAATTCCACCTGGTGAAACGAGATCTTTATTCCCAAGAGAATTCATAATTTTGTCCCAATTACCTTCCTCGAAGGGTGGATCTAAAAACACCAGGCCAAAATCCATTTCACTCTTTTCTATAAATTTTAGACTGTCGGACTTTTCCACCAGTCCGACTTCCCCCACACCTAAATCATCAAGATTATCCCTAATCAACTTGCAATTCCTTTGAGACCTTTCGACAAAACATGCACTTTCGGCTCCTCTACTAATCGCCTCTATACCCAAAGCCCCGGTACATGCAAACAAATCCAATACTTTCTTGCCTCGGACGGCCTCGATTCCAATAACGGAAAAAATTGCCAATTTCACCCTATCCGTGGTTGGTCTAACTCCCGGCCCACCTTTTGGTGACCCGATTTGTCTACCCCTATGAATTCCACCCGTAATTCGAATAGCCAAAGCAGACTCAATACCCGTCTAATAGATAGGATTAACCAAACTTGCAATGCGATAGTAACAACAAGATGTAATGAGTCAAAGAAGATTTTGGTCACTTTTCGGAGCAATATTACAAAGACCGAAACGTAAGAGCTGCGCCACCGCGTTAGGTACATTCAAAATTACTTGCTAATGATTGAGCAGTTTTACAAGGTTCCCAGTCGAATATAAAATATCCGCTGTGACCCCAAAGGACTTAAACCAGACTAAAAAGAAGAGCCTAATTTCTGATTCACCAAAAAGTTAAATCCTCACTATAGGCTTCACATATCAATAAACCTGTTCATACACGAGGGCTAAGTTGACCCAATCTGAAAATGAATTTTTCAAAGTGCGCCTCGAAAAGGTAAAAAACCTCAGAGATATGGGAATAGACCCATACCCAGCGAGATTCAAAAGAACTCATACTAGCCAGCAAGCTATATCGGCGTTCGAGGAATCAGTCGAAACGTCTGAAGAAATAAAAGTTTCATTAGCTGGACGAGTTATGGCAAGACGGGGTATGGGAAAAGCTACATTTCTCGACATTGCAGATGGAGATGGCGTCATACAAATACTACTCCGACAAAACCAAATGGGAGAAAAATACGACGTTTTAGAACAGCTAGATATTGGCGATTGGCTTGGAGTTACTGGTTTCATGTTCCGTACACGAACAGGCCAAATTTCTGCCCAGGCTTCAGAATTTAGCATCATTTGCAAAGCCTTACGGCCGCTGCCAGAAAAATGGCACGGACTTACAGATACTGAAACAAGATTCCGGCAGAAATATCTCGATTTAATAGCAAATGAATCCGCTATGGAGTCGGCAAAGTCTCGTAGCAAATTGGTATCGGCTATTAGGCGTTTTATGGACAACCTCGGGTTTATTGAGGTAGAAACTCCTATGCTCGTTCCTGTTGCAGCTGGGGGAATGGCGACACCTTTTTCGACACATCATAATTCCCTCAATAGAGATCTATACCTGCGTATTGCAACGGAACTTCATTTGAAAAGACTTATAGTGGGTGGTTTCGAAAAAGTATATGAAATTGGGAGAGTGTTCAGAAACGAAGGAGTTGACCAACAACACAACCCTGAATTCACGACAATGGAGAGCTACGAAGCTTTTGCAGACTACAACGACGTAATGTCTATGGTGGAAAATATGGTTTCTCACTCGGCTGAGGAATTAACGGGTTCAATGAAAGTAACATTCGGGAAAGATAATTTAGACTTCACTCCCCCATGGCCAAGAATCAGTCTCCACAAAAAAATTATTGAAGAGAGCGGAATAGATTTCTTTGAACATGACACCGTGGATTCTTTGAGCAAGGCCATGAGAGATATGGGAATTGACGTCAGCCAGCAGGTTAGTTGGGGAGGACTATTAGACAAACTAATATCAGAAAAAGTTGAACCCTCGTTGATAGAACCATGTTTTCTAATTGACTATCCGGTAGCAATGTCTCCTCTCGCAAAGAAATCATCCAAAGACCCTAGGATTGTAGAAAGGTTTGAGGGATTTGTATCAGGAATGGAAATTTGCAACGCTTTCTCTGAGTTAAACGACCCGGTTGACCAGCGTCAAAGATTTGAGGAGCAGGAACGGCTACACCAAGAATTCCAAGAAGAAGATATGGATAGACTCGACGAGGACTTTCTTGTCGCTATCGAGCATGGTATGCCCCCTACTGGTGGATTGGGGATAGGAATTGACCGACTGGCAATGATTCTCACCAATAATGTATCAATAAGAGAAGTTATTCTATTTCCTCAACTACGAAACTAGAACAAAATTATTTAGAAACAGATATCACAGATCCAAGCAGACATTATCAGCTCTTTTTTATAGAGATAGTCATATGTTCCCCGCCAATGTCATGATCTTCTGTAAAGGGGTTGCTCCCAGCTAGATCTTGATCAAGATTATCAGCCAGAATTTCCTGAGAAATATATTCAGAATATCCCTTGAGTACACTGACGATCTGACTAGACCCTGTAACCCTAAGTAGAATGCGATCCGATATCTCAAACTCGGCCGACTTTCTCATATTTTGAACTCTATGAACAAACTCCCTTGCTATACCTTCGTTTTCAAGCTCTTTGGATATTTCAGACGAAATCCCAACCGCATAACCACTGTCGGTAGAAGAAGACACCCCGTCAAGCTCGGTGGCAGTGACTAGAATATCTGTGGCTTCTAAAGAGTATTCTCCAAGTTGAACATCTGTACCTGATTCAACTGACTTTCTTATAACTTCAGGGTCCGCTGCTTCAAGTAAGTTCCGAATGTCACCAATTTCCCTGCCATACTTCGGGCCCAATACCGGTAAATTAGGTTGAATCCTAAAACTTACAATATCTGAAGCGTCCGCGACAGGCACTATTTTTTTTACATTCAGCTCATCCAGTATCTGATCTTCAATCATGGGCAGCATATGGGACTCAGCTGGAGTACGGGTGTGGACGAAGAGACTCTCAAGAGGTTGTCTAACTTTTATACCGGCTTTGCTACGCGCCGATCTCCCCATACTCGATAGCCTCATAGCAAGACGAGTTCTCTCGGACAAATCTGAATCTACAATAGATTCATCAGAGACTGGATATTCTTCTAAGTGAACACTTTCCTTTGATTCAATCTGGGTACTCGTCAAATTTTGATAGATAGATTCGGTGACAAACGGCATTACCGGGGCTAATAGCTTGGTGAGTGTTAGAAGAACCTCGTAAAGAGTGGCATATGCTGATAGTTTATCTTGATCTGAATCACTTTCGCCGTCACTCAACAAGCCCTCTTTCCAAAATCTTCTTCTACTCCGCCGGACATACCAATTAGACAAGTATTCTGAAAACAACTCCACTTCTCGAGTAACCCTTTCTGGCTCGAAAGCCTCCAGTCCCTTAGTTACCGTAGAAACCAAGGAGTTAATTTCGCTCAAAATCCATTGGTCGAGCTCTGTTCTCTGCTCAACTTTTGGAAATTCTACGGATGGATCAAATTCATCGATATTCGCATACGTGACAAAAAACGAATATACGTTCCACAGCGGTATGAGAAATTGACGTCTAATTTCGTCCGCTGTTCCAGATCCGAAATTCAAATTAGAAGCTGGATTTTGCCGCGCAAACTGCCAGCGCATAGCGTCAACTCCCATCTTCTCGGCTGCATCTTCAAACCAAATCGCATTTCCTTTACTCTTGTGCATCTCCTCACCGTTCTCATCTCTCATGAGAGCGTAACTGAAAATGTTTTTACATGGCTCTGAGTCAGCCAGTACGGTGCTCATGACGAGTAATGAATAAAACCAGTTGCGATACTGACCAGGGAAACTCTCTGAGATCCAGTCTGCGGGAAACCATTTTTTCCAGTAGTCTTTGTCATCACGATATTGAAGGGTAGAGAACGATACGATCCCGGCATCCAGCCAAGGGTTGCCCACATCTAGAATTCTGTCGACCTTTGCTCCGCATGATCCACATGCTATTTTTACAGAGTCAATCCAGGGTCTATGAGGTGAATTACCTTCATAGTCAATCCAACCCTCTATAGCCCTTTCTTTAAGTTCATCCTCGCTTCCAATAACTTCGAAATGGCCACATTCACATTTGTAAATTGGAAGAGCCAAGCCATAGTACCTTTTCTTGGAAATCATCCAATCGTCCATGTTGCGTAGCCAATCCAACTCCCTCTTCATACCGAATTCCGGCACCCAGTTGATGTTCTGAGTAACTCTAGACAAAGATTCCCGCAACGGGTCCATTTTTATGAACCATTCATCGACAAGTCTAAAAACCAGTTCAGAGCCGCAACGCCAGCAGTGTGGATAGCGGTGAGGGTACCTTTCAAGGTTGTAGAAAACCTTTTTGGATTTTAAGCTTTCATAAATTCGATCATTAACTTCATAAACATTTAGACCTGTTAACCAGTCAAATCCGTCAACAAAGTTACCTAGGTCATCAAGTGGTGCAATAGCCACGAGGTTTTCTACCTTGCCTAAAGCGAAATCCTCTTTACCGGCTCCAGGAGCTATATGAACAATTCCTGTACCTTCTACCTCAGATACCTCATCCCAGGCGACAATCTTGTGAATAACCCCTTGCTGAGCAGGAAGCTCATCAAATGGTCCCGTATATGTTCGCCCCACCAGGGAACTACCCTTAAGTTCTTCAACGATCTCATAATCACCTTTTATAGTTGATACTTGTCCTTTGGCAATGAAGATAAATTCATTCTCTTGTGACACTTTTATGTAGTCCATATCTGGGTTTACAGCAGCCGCTACGTTTGAACTCAATGTCCAAGGAGTCGTTGTCCAAACTAAAATGGATTCCTGGACCTCATTCACATCTTCCTCATCTACCAAAGGAAATTTAACAAACAAGCCAGGATGAACTATCTCAACGTAGCCTTCAGTGACAATCTCATGCTCTGACAAACCTGTACTACATCTGGGGCACCAGGGCATGACGTCCGTACCTTCATAAATCAACCCTTTGTCATGGCATACTTTCAGAAAATGCCAGATCGTATAATTGTTCTCATCAGACATCGTGTGATATGAGTTGTTCCAATCCATCCAATAACCTAGACGAATGGATTGTTCGGTAATCACATCGGAAAACCTCTGAACTCTCTCCTTACATAGAGTTACAAACTTATCGACTCCATATTCCTCAATATCAGTTTTGGAAGCGAATCCGAGCTCTTTCTCAACCTCAACCTCTATCCACAAGCCTTGTCCATCAAACCCGTTCTGATAACGCTGTTCGTACCCTTGCATAGTCCTGAAGCGTGTAAAGAGATCTTTGTATCCTCTTCCCCAGGCGTGGTGAACTCCCATGGGGTTGTTAGCGGTTATTGGGCCGTCAATGAAAGAGTAACGTTTGCCTGAATTCTGGTTACGCTCCATATATTTTTTGGCAATATCATTTTCTTCCCACCACTGGAGTATGTCTCGCTCCATCTCTGGGAAATCTACTCTAGCATCAACGGATTTAAACATTATTAACTCCAAACTTACCCCAAATAAAAACGATAAATGGCCCGTCCCCAAACGCAAGGGACGGGCCATTTATCGGTCCGCGGTACCACCCTTGTTCCCCTTAAAAAAGGGACTCTTAAAGGTTGCCCTTATAACGGTGGGTCTCCGTCGAATCCTACTCATTTCATTTTCGGTTCGAAGCTCTGGAGTGATATTCAACTTTCCTATGATCCCCTCTCACACCATACAGGGGTCGCTTAACCACGGTTAAAGCCTACTCATCTCCTTCTCCGCTTATTTTCCATTCAAGGTTAGGAAATGCTTAACATTGTGTCAAGAAACTTTCATACAAGCGGTTTCTTGCCCGTTTTCTCCTCGTATAGCTTCCAGGTGTTCGCATTGAATGGATAATATTTTCCAGGCGAGCATTTTTCCACTGCCAATTGTTGTTTAATCACCTCTTCCACTTCTTCCCGCTGATGGGAAATCTTTATAACATCCTCAACCTCGGATCTGGGTACAACCACAACCCCATCATCATCTCCAACTATTGCATCTCCAGGACGTACTAGTACACCTCCACATTGAATCGCGTCATTAACCTGCCAGGGCCAAAAGTCCGCCGGACCCTGTTCTGCCGTCGTACTCGCTGAAAACACTGGGAAGCCATAATCTTTCAAAACAACGCTATCCCGAACCCCTCCATCTGTTACAAGGCCCCCTACCCTTCTTTGCATAAGACGCATAAATTTAATGTCTCCTCCAATTGAGCTGTACTTCCATCCCAAGGCATCAATTACTAAAACCTCTTGAGGACCACAAAGCTCTATGGCAACATATTCAGCGGAATTTTCCCCCTTCGGCTTATCAGACGCTAGGTCAGGCCTATGCGGCACAAATCGCAAGGTCACGGCTCGTCCAGCCATTGATTGCCCCAGCAACAAAGGTCTGGCTCCCTGTATGTAGCTAGACGGCCAACCTTTTACCCAGAGCCCGTCAATTAAAGTTTGAGTGGGGATTTTTTTGAGTGTATCAAGTGTTTCTTCTGAAATCGGGTCTAACTCGGACATAACTTTGGCCCCCATGATTGTTTAGCGTCAGTATACGATTAGTGTTTAACTCTACTTATTTTAGCAAGTCACACCAAGAATACTTTCTATCATCAGAGTCCCCAAAAGTAATGTCTCATAAAGGTTCAGTGGACCGAAACCTGCAAGTGAAACACTACCAATTCCGTTGTATGCTGAGGTCACAAATTAATTAAGTGAAAAATGGGAGACCTAGATGTCAGGAAAACTAACCAACAAGGTATCGATCATAACTGGGGGCAACAGTGGAATAGGTGCTTCAACAGCCCATATTTTTGCACGTGAAGGTTCAAAAGTGTTGATTTTAGCCAGGAGAGAAACAGAGGGACTAAAAGTACAAAAATCCATTCGAAACGAAGGAGGAGAATGCACGTTCGTGCAATGTGACGTTGGCGATCCTGTGTCAGTTGACCAAGCGATTGAAAAGGCATCGTCAATATACGGAGCAGTTCATATTCTTTTCAACAATGCAGGTCACGGCGGAGGTGGGGACTTTCCTAACTCAACCACAGAAGAGTGGAACAGTGTAATCAACGATAATTTGAACGGTACATTTTATGTTTCCCGAGCAACATGGCCGCACCTAATAGAGTCAGGGGGCGGAGCCGTCGTCAACATGTCATCATTAGCTGCTCAACGTGGTTTTAGTCCCAAGATGTTTGATGAATTTGGTGCTACAGCCCCGTCCTATTACGCTGCCAAGGCTGGCGTTGATGCGCTAACCAGGTACATGGCCGGAGTAGGCGGAAAACACAATATTAGGGTTAACTGCATAAGACCCGGACAAATCATGACACCAGGAGCAACTCGAGGCACCATTAATGACCCTGACGGAGGCCACCATGTCTTTGAAGACATGTTCAACATGGCGCAAATAATACCTGGACCAGGGTACCCAGCAGACGTAGCGAACCTAGTTTTATTTTTAGCAAGTGAAGATTCACGTTTCATAACTTCTGAAATAATCAATATAGATGGTGGAGTGGCCGCTAAAATTTAATCGACTTACAACTCTAAATAACTATCAATTGGGTATATGTAGCGACCTGATGAGTCTTACACTTTTACTA
Source organism: SAR202 cluster bacterium (assembly GCA_009392815.1). GTDB lineage: Bacteria > Chloroflexota > Dehalococcoidia > Lucifugimonadales > UBA826. The sequence goes on along the minus strand of VFFS01000087.1, from coordinate 1,341 downwards.
CAGGGAAAAACTTATGAATAAAAATTATGACTTCCTCATCATTGGTGGAGGTGTGAATGGTACGAGTATAGCCATGCACCTATCAGAAATGGGCATAGGTAGTGTGGCCCTTCTAGAGAAAAAGGGCCTAGCCACAGGGGCTACAGGTCGATCCGGTGCAATGATTCGTGAACACTATTTAACGCCTGAATTGGTACGAATGTCATCAAAAGCACGTAGTTTTTTTGAACAATGGCCTGCGGAGTATGGATACGAAATCAATTTCCATAAGACAGGGCGAATACTCCTTTTCGGTGAAAATGATGCGAATTCAGCTCGCAAAAATGCCGATATGAATCGTATGGAAGGGGTATCTATAGAAACTTTGGATACTAAAGCAGTATCCAAAATGATTCCTGATGCCGTTCTGGAAGACATAGAACTGGCCTTGTTTGAGCCTGAGGCGGGTTATGCAGATCCAGTAGCCACTACTTACGCCTTTGCGTCTGAAGCAATAAAAAATGGAGCTGATATTTACACAGACTGTGAAGTTACCGGAATCATGACACGAGGAGACAGAGTGACTGGAGTATCCTCAAACAAAGGAATATTTGAAACGGCCGTGGTGATCAATGTTACGGGTCCATGGGCAAATATTTTGCTCGCTCCGCTTGGAGAAAAACTGCCCATCGAGCCCACACGAGTCCAAATGGTTCATTTAAGAAGGCCCCCGTCTCTGGCGAAGTTTGAACAAATTGTTATTGACCACACCTGCGGCGCCTATTATCGCAACGATGGTAGCCCAAATACCTTAATTGGAGGAGAGGCACCAGAGGACATGATGGAGATTGCAGACCCCAACAATTTTGGCTTGAATGCTGATCATATGTTCATTGAGCGTTACTGGTCCAGAATTACACGAAGAGTCCCTGAATTCCGTAATGCTATATGCCGAGGCGGTTATGGATCCTTGTATGACATGACTCCAGACGGAAACCCAATAATCGACAGGTCACCGAATACTCGTAATCTCTACAATGTTGCCGGTTTTAGTGGACACGGTTTCAAACTATCTCCCGTCATAGGTTCTCTTGTATCGAAGTTGGTAAATAGTGATGATATTTCTGACGCTTATTTGACTATGTTTAGAGAAGACCGATTTATAACTGGAAACGAAATTATTCCCGAATTTCCCTACGGAAACAGGGCTCATCAATAGTTTCTGTAAAAAATTTATCGTATGGACAGCTTATAACTGCAAGCATATAATTGGGTGCCACGAGAAGTTGGCCCTCGAGAGAGTGGCTATACTGCCGAGGTGGTGGAATTGGTAGACACGCAGCGTTGAGGGCGCTGTGGCCG
>VFFS01000086.1 GCA_009392815.1 SAR202 cluster bacterium | reverse complement strand
TTGCTTCAGCTGAGCGGTACTAATCGGCCGAGGACTTGACCCTTATTAAGGCATAGCTATTGCAAGCACTTGTTGCTTAAGACAGAAATTCAGTAATTTTTACGACGCGGGGTGGAGCAGCGGCAGCTCGTTGGGCTCATAACCCAAAGGTCGCAGGTTCGAGTCCTGCCCCCGCTACCACTCAACCAATTTCCAAGCCTAGTCTAATTCAGGTACCACGGCTAAATCTGTGTCAGGGCCCGTGGCATTTTTTGTATTTGACACCACTTCCGCAAGGGCACTTTTCATTACGCCCAATTTTCCTTCCAACGGTATTCTTAATTCGTCCCCTCTCCTGGCATTTAGCGCACGTACAAGCAGGGGGATGAGCATCGTGCCACGAAGTTCTTGAAGTCATAATGTTTACAGCCTTAAATGAAAATGTGGGCTTCTGAAACATAAATTCGTTAGAATCTGATAGTCATTGCAATCTAGGTTCTAATTTGATCGTTTCCGTAATAGTATATTTGATTTAAACTCGCTTAGTATCGTACCAACAAAGTAACCGGAAAAATATTTCGAAGCTTTATAAGCTAATGGGTGATTTTTTGACACCAACAATTCGTCAGCAAATTCCCCCATTCAGCCTTATAGAATCTTAATTTGGAGAAACCTGGGAATGCCTGGACCATTAGACGGAATAAACATACTGGAATTCACTCAAATCATAGCGGCTCCGTTTGGGGGCATGTTACTCAGCGACATGGGAGCCAACGTAATAAAAATAGAACCTGTGGAGGGAGAACCATGGCGTCTCCACAGTCAGTTTTTACCGAAAGAAAGTAGAACCTATATGGGGCTCAATAGGGGAAAGAAAAGTCTTCCATTAAATTTAAAGGATTCAAAATCTGTAGAGATCATAGAAAAAATTGTTGAATCCATAGATGTTGTTATTATCAACGCAAGGCCTGACGTTCCTAAAACGCTTGGTATCGACTATGAAACTTTATCAACAATAAATCCAAACATCATTTACTGTGATAACACTGCCTTCGGTCGGAAAGGGCCATACAGTCAGCACCCCGGTTACGACATAGTAGTGCAGGCCGTGAGTGGCCTACTTGCAGCAGACAATAAAATGGTTGACGGAGTTCCTCAACAGGTCTCAGCGACAGCCGTTGCCGATTACGGGACTGGTATTTCTATAGCCTGGTCAATATGTGCAGCCCTTTTCTCCAGGGAAAGAACGGGCAAGGGCCAGAAAATTGACACCACCCTTTTGGGAACCGCCCTATCAATGCAGGGTAGCTTCTTTGAACTAAACGAATACACCAAACAACCCAGGCTGGATTTTTTGAATGATCTCTCAACACTGCGACAGGCAGGCATACCTTATGAAACTATTCTTAAAGAGCAACAAGAGCAAAGTGGTGCGACAGGTGGCACTTCAGCAGCATTCAGAATCTATTACACAACTTATGCCACGTCCGACGGGGTAATAGCGTTAGGTTGTTTAAGTGATCCTTTGAGAAAAAAGGCCGCGGATGCGATAGGTTTAAAAGATCCTAGATTTTACGAAGGTTATGACCCCGAAAGCCCAGAAATGCTGCCACGGATTCATTCTCTTCAAAAAGATGCCAAGGAAAAAATGTCAGCAAAATCTACTAATGAATGGCTATCTATTTTTGAAACCGCCGGGGTTCCTGCCGGTCCAGTTAAATTTATTCAAGAACTATTTGATGACGAACAGGTAATAGCAAACGATATGATTGTCGAAGTAGAACATAGTACAGCTGGCAAAATACGAATGGTAGGTCCCATAGTCCAAATGAGTGAGACACCACTAAAAGCCCAATCCGCCTCTCCTGCTCTGGGTGAGCATACTGATGAAATACTTGAAAATCTCGGATACACTCCTGAATTGATAGAGGAATTAAAGCGAACCGGAGTGACCCGCTAAAAATTTTTGACTCCAACATATAAGAAAATTTCTTGATACCACAATATCCACCATATATAATTGCCTAGGTTTGCCGTAGTCAGTGAACAGGCGACCTAGAATTTCCAGATAATTGTGGAGGGAGACCTAAGTAAAATGACCTATATCATTGCTGAACCTTGTGTTGACGTACTCGATAGGGCCTGCATAGATGTCTGCCCAGTCGACTGCATCTACGAGGCAGAGGAGCACAAAATGCTTCTAATAAGTCCTGAGGAATGCATCGATTGCGCGGCCTGCGAACCCGTATGCCCGGTTGCTGCGATCTTTGCTGAAGACGACGTTCCTGCGGAATGGGATAAATATACTGACCTAAACTACGAATATTTCGGACAGGAAAGATAAGAAAACAATATCTTAATTCTCATCGATAGAATTTTAAGAAAAAACATCCGCCAAAAGCTTCAGGCGGTCTATTTATGCCATCGGGCCCGGGAAGTCTAGCTAGACCTTCCGGGCCCTGCTGTTACTGTATAAAACAGGAGTATCTAAAATGAGAAGTATAGATTCCACACCTGAATTTGTTGCTGCAACCTATGCGCGCATGTCTGAAAACATATCAATTCTAAGAAATCGCCTCAACCGCCCATTAGGACTTGCCGATAAGGTCCTCCTCTCCCATCTAGATGATGCACAGAGTCAAGAATTGATCTCCGGCTCCAGTTACTTAAAGGTGCGACCCGACCGAGTAATGCTCCAAGACGTTCTTGGGCAGACCGGAATGCTTCAATTCATGCAAACACTGAAACCAACCGTCGCTGTACCTACAACAATTCACTGCGACCACCTAATACAGGCTCGAAATGAAGGCGTCCAAGACTTAAAAGAATCTCTGGCCGAAAACGATGAAGTATATAATTTTCTAAAATCCGCAGCCGCAAAATACGGTGCGGGATTCTGGGGTCCAGGAGCCGGAATCATTCATCAAGTTAACCTAGAGAACTACGCATTTCCTGGTTCAGTAATAATCGGCACAGATTCTCACACTCCCAATGGCGGCGGACTAGGATCGTTTTCGGTAGGAGTCGGAGGGGCAGACGCGGTTGAAGTAATGGCGGGACTTCCTTGGGAAGTACTTTACCCGAAAAAAATAGGCGTACAACTCACGGGAGAATTGAGTGGATGGACCGCACCGAAGGACGTCATCCTCTATCTGGCGGGGCACCTCACTGTTTCTGGGGGCACTAACAGTACTATTGAATACTTTGGGCCTGGAGCAGAGTCGATCAGCTGTACTGGCAAGGCAACAATTACTAATATGGGTGCAGAACTAGGCGCAACCACTTCAATATTCCCATACGATGAAAGAATGGCACGCTATCTGTCTGCGACGGATCGAGAAACTTTGGCCCAACTTGCCAACGAAAACAAGGATCTTTTGACACCTGACCAGGAGGTAGTCGATGATCCAGAATCATACTTTGATGTGCTTGTAAAAATAGATCTGTCCGCTCTGGAACCACACGTTGTTGGACCTCATTCCCCCGATCGCGCAAGGCCTCTTTCACAACTAGCTCATGAGGTAAACGATGCATCGAATGATTTCATCGAAGATGTCTCAGCAACGTTAATTGGCAGTTGCACAAACTCATCCTACGAGGATATGAGTAGAGCAGCAGATGTGGCAAACCAGGCTATTGCCAACGGCGCGCAAGCAAAAGTTCCATTAATGGTTACACCTGGTTCGGAACGTGTCAGAGCCACAATAGAACGTGATGGTCAGATGGAATCCCTGCGTTCCATCGGAGCCACAGTATTAGCTAATGCATGTGGTCCATGCATAGGCCAATGGAAAAGATCTCAGGATGATTCCACAAAGCCCAATTCTATCGTTACTTCCTACAACCGAAATTTTCCGGCGAGAAACGATGGACAACAGACAACCATGAACTTTATTGCCAGTCCTGAAGTGACAACTGCTTTCGCTCTAGCAGGATCTCTAACCTTTAACCCAATAACAGACAACCTTACAGGCGATGACGGAACATCTTTCAAGCTGAGTCCTCCCGCCCCCGCCCCAGAAGTACCTTCCAACAATTTCGAAGGGGGACGACAACAATTTTTTGCCCCACCTGAGGATGGAAGCAACATCACGGTTGATGTAGCCCCTGACAGTAACAGAATACAAATACTCAAACCGTGGGACCCATGGGATGGGGAAGACATAAGTGATGCAGTTGTTTTATTGAAGGCACAGGGAAAATGTACAACCGACCATATTTCTCCGGCTGGCGTATGGCTAAGTCTTCGCGGACATCTCGACAAATTTTCAGACAACATGTTCATGGGGGCAGTCAACGCTTTTACTGAAGAAACAGGAAAAGCCACCAACCTCTTAACTGGAGAATCAGGAAAAGCTATCTCTCAAAATGCTCGAGATTACAAAGCATTGGGCCAAAAGTGGCTAGTCGTAGGTGATGATAACTATGGAGAAGGAAGTAGCAGAGAGCACGCAGCTCTGTCTCCAAGACTACTTGGCGGGTCAGCTGTCATTGCAAGAAGTTTTGCCAGAATCCATGAAACGAATTTAAAGAAACAAGGATTGCTCGCCTTAACTTTTGATGACCGTGAAGATTATTCCAAAATTAGGGAGGATGATCGGGTCGATATAGTCGGGCTTTCTGACTTATCTCCCGGAGAAAAAGTCGACTGCAAAATACATCATTCGGATGGAACTTCAGATACTATTCAACTAAATCACACTTATAGCGAAACGCAGATAGAATGGTTTCGAAAAGGGTCATTCCTAAATTTGTTTCACAGCAGTTAGCAGCTCACTAGATATGGTGTCAGCTAACCTGTCCATATAATTCCTCTAACTCATTTTGGTATTTTTCATAAAGCAATGAGTTAGAGGGATCTTTAAGGTCTGGATCATTTCCCAATATTCTCTCAGCTTCTACTTTGGCCAAGGATAGAAGGTCTGAATCCTCAATTTGAGCGACCTTGAACAAAGGCGATCCACTCTGTCTTGTACCAATATAATCACCTGGACCTCGAAGTTTTAAATCTATTTCTGCCAAGGTGAATCCGTTGGAATTTTTCCTCAGGGCATCCATTCTGGCAACAGCATTTTCACCGGGATTTTCAGCCATTAAAATACAAAGACTTTGATGTACCCCACGGCCTACACGCCCCCTAAATTGATGCATCTGCGCAAGCCCAAACCTATCCGCCCCATCGATGAACATGACAGAGGCATTGGGAACATCCACCCCTACTTCCACCACAGCGGTTGCAACGAGAACTTGCAAGGACCCTTCTCTAAACCTATCCATTACAACTTCTTTTTCCTTTAACGTCATCCTTCCGTGAAGTAAACCAACCGTGAGGTCTGGAAACACTTGAGTTGACAGCCTCAAATGCTCCTCTACCGCTGCTCTCGCTTCAACTGATGCAGATTCGTCTATAAGTGAAAAAACTATGAACGCCTGTCTTCCCTTTTTTATCTCTTGCCTTATCACGTTATATACATTGGCACGCCTTTGAGAGGGCTCCACCACCGTCTGGATAGGTTTCCTTCCCCCAGGCAGTTCATCAATTACAGAAAGATCCAAATCCCCGCACATAACTAACGCAAGGGACCGAGGTATAGGAGTTGCAGACATTACCAGAAGGTGAGGCCGAGGGTCACTTTCCTGTAACAAAGCACGTTGCATAATCCCAAATCTGTGCTGTTCGTCCACTACCACTAATCCTAATTTCTTGAAATTAACCGCTTCTTGCAACAACGAATGAGTACCTACCACAATGTCTATTTCCCCAGACGAAACGGCAGACTGAATCCTCTTTTTATCTTTATTAGACATACTCCCGGTAAGTAGAGCTAAAGTTAGTGTACGAGAGGTCCCTTCAATCTGAATATGTATGATGTCGCGTCCTTCCGGGGACTCTGATCCAAGAAGGTTGGTTATTGTTAAATAGTGTTGTTCCGCTAGGATTTCAGTTGGTGCCATGATCGCTGACTGTAAACCATTGGCGGCAGCACAGAGCATAGCGGCAGCGGCTACCACGGTTTTCCCACTACCGACGTCACCTTGGAGAAGTCTTCTCATAGCCACCGAAGAATTTATATCCTCTAGTACTTCTTTAAGAGCGGATGTTTGCCCAGACGTTAAAACAAATGGCAGAGATGAGACAAAATCAGTGACAATTTCACTCGACGGGAGAGGAATGGAAGCTTTATCCAGTTTCCATTCACTTTTTCTTTTCTGAGAAACCAATTGGACTAAGAAAAGCTCGTTGAAAGCCAATCTTCTTCTGGCGTCTTCAAGAGCCTTAATATTATTTGGGTAGTGATATCTAGATATGGCCTCTGAAAATCCCATCAATCCGCTTCGACCCAATACGGCGTTTGGAAGGAATTCTTCTATTTTGTCCACCGCTGAGGCCAAAGCTGTCCTAACAACATTTCTTAGACTTTTGCCGTTAACTCCAGCCACCATAGGATAAATAGGAACTATCCTGCCTGTATGGAGATTCTTTTCACCTCTCCGCAGGACCTCATAAACGGGTGAGTCAAAAGTAAGCCGGCCGGCAAAATTTGAAACGTCACCACTCAGCATTACTTCAGTTCCTGACTGCAAATCTTTTGCAGCCCATTGTTGTCCAAACAAAGTTACTTTTATGTTTCCAGTTTCATCATAAAGTGTAACGATAATCCTTCCTTTTCTCTTTCCTCTTCCAGGAAGTAATGAAACATCCCAAACTGTTGCCAATATACTTTGTTTTTCTCCTGCAACCAGTGAAGCGATCTTTCTTACCTCAGAGTAGTTATCATGACGGTGTGGAAAATGGAATATAAGATCACTGATCGTTTGAATCGAAAATCCAGTTTTTAGCAAATCCCACATTTTGCCTCTGCTATATAGCTTCAACTCCCTTACACTGGAATGAAGGGGAAGATCCATTACCCTGGAACTATTTCTGATCCTATTGCCACTCACTTGTTTACTTCTTCCAACTGAAGAATCAACCAAATTAATGGTTTTTGTCGCCCAAGCCTCGCGTTCGGCAAGTGTTATTCGCGAATATGGAACCATTTCGAACTTACTAATGGAGGAAAGTTCTTCAAAATTAGATGCCAAAAACTGATCTAAACCGCCTATAACGACTGAGTCAGAATATCCAATATCTTTCTCTTGGTTCAAAATTCTAACCAGCACTGAGGCTATATGTGGGTATCTCTGCATACAACAAGTTTATAGGAATTTATTAACAGCTAATAAAAACCCAAATGCTTTAATTATTTACCTGCATTTATTTAAAAACACCTTCAAGAAAATAGAATTGAAACAATGTATTCATAATTCGGCTGTTTCCCTTCAATTATTTGAATAGATTCATGATAAAAATCCGCAAATTGGTCCGATAAAATCCTCTCCACATCCAACCTCTCCAAATCACTCACATGTTCCCCCAACAAAATAGTAATTTGATCACAATTGTCCGCACCTGAAAATTTGAGAGCCTCTAACAGGATTTGTGGAGCAGTACCCTTGAGAGACAGGGGGGATTCGTCCAAAATCGCGCCGTACTTCCCCGACTCAAACTGTATCTCCCCAATTTGAACCGTCCTCTGCGCCTTAAAGAGCAAAAGTGTTTTCACGTTGCTCATGACTTCCAGTAGAGTTTTTTGGTTTACCTCGACTGTCGCATCACGGTCAAATTCCACCGAACATTCAAGACCCTCCGCAATCGTGGTGGTGGGAATGACCACTACTGAAGTCTTGGATAGATTGGCCGCTTGTTCGGCGGTAGACACAATGTTTTTGTTGTTCGGCAACAAAAGTAATGATTCGCATTCTATAGAATCCAACACACCTACAATGTCAGCTACACTGGGATTCATGCTATCACCACCAGAAATAATCGCAGCAGCGCCGTTTTCGCGAAATATTTGCTCCAGTCCTATTCCCGAAGCTACAACTACAAGACCTGTCTGGCTACTTATGCCAGTAAGCTTTTGATCCTCTCGCTCTTTCATCTCTCTCAACTCAAAATCCACAATTTCTTCCGACTGGCTTTCCATATCCTCGACAGAAACAGCGGATATGGAACCTATATTGGTGGCAGCATTAATGGCATTCCCTGGAGTCCTAGTATGGATATGGATACGAAAAACCCCATTATCTCCAGCGACCACCAATGAGAAACCTAAATCTACAAATATTCTTCTTACAGCATCATTTTGAAGGTCAGTTTCTACGACAAACTGTGTGCAATATCCATAATCCTCCCCTGTAACCTGGTGATCCTTAATCAAATTCTGGACCCCTTCCCCACCTTTCTCAGGAATCCTAAACTTTACATCTGAGGTTTCCACATCTAAACCGGATAAATGAATGTGAATACCCTGAAGAAAAACCTCCAACCCGTAAGCTCCTGCATCAACCACGCCCGCATCTTTCAAGAGTTCGAGATAATCAGGAGTGCTGTCGACAGATTCTTTTGCCCTTATTAATAGATATCCCAATATATCTCTAAAGGTTAATTCTTTATTACTTTGACGTTCAGATTCTTTAGCGACGTCTCTTAGGAGTGTGAGTATCGTTCCTTCGGTTGGATTAGAGATAGCGTTATAGGCACTATCATAAGCAGCGGTTAAGCTTGACGATAAAGTATCTGGGTCAGAGAGTTTTTTATCCTTTAAGCCAAGGTAGATTCCCTTAAATATTTGGGACAAAATAATGCCGCTGTTACCCCGGCCCTCCCATAACGCGGCATCACACATAAGTTTTGCTAAATCCTGAACAGAATAGCTATCTGCATATTTAACACGTTTTCTAATACCCCGTAAGGTTTGATACATATTTGTCCCTGTATCTCCGTCAGGAACGGGGAACACGTTTAGGTTATTGATGGCTTCAACATGTCTTTTAAAGTAAGCAGTTGCCGCCACAAATACGTCATAAAAAAATTTAGAGCTTGGCAATTCATTAGTCATAACTTTTAATGCAAATACTACGCCATTTCGACCTTCATGTGATGTCCAATGTGATAAGCTTAGCTGTGGTTTCTGCCTTTATATTGGCTCACTGGGGTATTTACCTGTATGAACCAACCTGATGGCAAAAACAATCTAACTTATTTGTAAAATTTCAAGATACATCAAATGCATTCGGGATGAGAATATGGCAAGTTGTCAAATTTGTAATAAAACAGGGATATCCGGAAACAATGTTAGCCACTCAAAAAGGCGTACTAGAACCCGCTGGCGCGCCAATATACAAAGGGCTTTCGTTGAAATAGGGGGCGTTATGCAAAAAGCCAACGTTTGTACCCGATGCCTGCGAACCCAGTACAAGCATTCAATGAAGGACTAAATTCCCTCAAAGAATTTAGAATCTGTAACGCATTTCTAAACCTGTCCTGATGGGCTGTCTCCGTTGACACCCTCAACTCAGGATTAATATCATTACAGTCGGCTTACTCGCATCCATAAAGACTCCACAATTCCTACATCAGTTTAAGGTGGTCGTAAATGCCTGAATACACAAAATCAGAATCAATGGAATGGGCCCGAGAGACATTGAGAGGTCAGTGGTCCACCTTAATGACCCCTTTTACCTCTGATGACGATATAGACGAAGAAGGGCTGAGAAGAAATATCAGGCACGTAAAAGATCTTGGCGTTCGAGGAGCGGGATGTACCTGGGGAATGGGTGAATTCTGGACTCTGACTCAAGAAGAACGAATGCGAGTCTACGACATAGTAAGCGACGAGGCTGGGGATGAGTGGCCGATTGGAGCCCACGTCTCTCACACCTCAATGAAGGATATGCTCGACCTTGCAGAACATGCAGAACGAACAGGATTTGATCTCCTGATTGTAGCCGCACCTTATTTTGTAACTAAGCTAGAGACCCAAGTCGTCGAATGGGTCAGAACCCTAGCAGACAACACCAACTTGGCCATCATGTACTATAACTCCCCCCAATTTGGACTAGTCATGAGCTCTGATGGCCTGGGGCAAATTTGCGAAATACCGAATGTAGTTGGAGTGAAAGAGGCCAGTTTCAATCAGGACCTTTCCGTGGAAACCCACTTAAAAATCGGCGATCGAGCAATAATAAGCACCCCTGACGAATGGATATTCCACAAAGGTAAAGAATTAGGCTTTGAACAACAGGTCATGTTTGCCAACACTTCTGACTGGAGATTTGATACTCCAGAGAACAACCACTACGTCAAATTCATTGAGAAAGTAATGCAAGGGGATCTAGATACAGAATACTATGCTGATCATATAGCCCCGATAAAGGCAGTATCTGACAAATGGTGGCAATACACTGTAAAGAAGATGGGAGGAGCTTTACCAGCATCAATGTGTAAATATTGGGGAGAATTGATGGGTATGGCCGGAGGACACGTTAGAATGCCACTAACAGACCTTACCGATGAAGAAAAAAAAGAACTTGCTGAAGACATTTCTTCAGTAAAAAGCTCGTAAAGTAAACGTGAGATTAAGTTTCTCTTAGATACAAATGGTTCTTAAAGACAAATAAGGTAGTGTAGAAATGATTCTAATGGTTAGCGTTCAGGACCTATATGAGGCAAAGCAGGCACTAAAAGGTGGCGCGGACATAGTAGATGTCAAGAATCTGCAAGAGGCTCTTGTCGGGTCTGCCCACCCCAATACCGTAAAACAGATTCGAGACGAGGTCCCCTCAGCCCATCACGCGAGCGTTACTTTGGGAGTCGTACCCGACCAAATTGGAACAGTTTCGATGGCCGTTTATGCCGCAGGATGTCTCGAAGCCACATCAGTCAAAGTTGGGTTCATGGTTAGTGAATACGAAGTAGCTCTCGAAACTCTCAAAGCCTCGAAACAAGCTTTACAGGGAACGAACACAAAACTTATCGGATCACTCTTCGCAGACAATCTCATTCATGATGGAGGACTTGACCCTGACCTAATGATAAAACTGGCTAAGGAAAGCGACTGTGATGGATGGCTAATAGATACATTGGTAAAAGATGGAAGGAATCTTTTCGACTTTATCCCAGAGGAAAGACTCAAAGAAATGGTTCTTGAAGGAAAAGAACTTGGAATGAGTACAGCCTTATCAGGCCACCTGAAAATGAGTGACTTAGATGAACTATCAAGAGTGAATCCTGACATAGTTGGGGTTAGAGGAGCTGTCTGCCAAAAAGGGGACAGAGACTCTAGAGTGCACTGGGAATCAGTATCTGAATTTAAGAGTGAATTGGATAAAAGACAATCTGGTGAAATCGATGTTTACGCCGCAACTAATGGAGGCGCCTCAGCATCCACCGAGAGCGGAACCGATTGGATAGTGATAGACGGCACCGGTAAAAACTGCGCGGGAATAATAGCTGCTTTAAGTGAGCAGGTGGCCAGCGACAACGAATCCATCGTCGAAGTGATCATACCCGACGTTCTGAACACTTATGACCTGATTATGTGGGCTGAAAAAAACAACCACAACATACTAACTCAGAAAAAGGATCCTGAAGGATCCCTTAGAATGCTAATCCAACCGTAGTGAATATATCACTTAAATACTGCCTAATAAAAGAACAAAAAACACTCGTGCCAGCAACAGCACGAGTGTTTTTTGTTAGGATTGTGGGAAGTTATTAGCATCCGAGGTATTTAACATAAATGGAATACAGTCTTGAACAAATAATTAATATGGTTAGTGACATCGTATTCATTTTTGTAATGATCGCAATCTGTGTGATCGTGTATGTGTCGGCAAGAAAAATTAACCGAGTCTCAGAGTCGGCAAGAAGAACCGTTGAGAAGGTTGAAAACATAACAGATTCGGTGAGTGACTCCGCAGCTAAAAGTGGCGGGTTTATATCGGGAGTCATCAGAGCCTTAGGGTCTTTATCAGGAACTAATTACAATAAAGACGAATAGAGTCAACCATTCGGAGGGAACCAATGGCTAATGATGGTAGTGGATTCACCACTGGGTTACTTGTTGGTGGAATAATTGGGACGGTTATAGGAATACTTATAGCTCCCAAACCTGGAGAGGAAACTCGAGCTGACTTACTAGAAAAAAGTGATCTTATCCGGCATAAAGCTGACGAATTTTCAGAAACAATCAGAGATAGAGTTGGTCCCACGGTTGAAGCAACACGAGATAAATTAATTCCCGCTATGGAAAATGCGAAAGAAAAAGTTATCCCGCTAGTTGACCAAGTGAATGAGCG
>VFFS01000085.1 GCA_009392815.1 SAR202 cluster bacterium | reverse complement strand
ACTCTATACCTGTCGACTCAGATACTTCAGGAGCTGTAGTTGGATTTATGACTAACATGAACGCTATCGAACAAGCTACTTTGACAGGAACTGTTACCAGATAGACGCTAGTTTTTAAAAAGGACGGGGAAAATGGCTACTGCTGAACTTATAGAAATGGGAATGATTGATGTCAAGCTCGGAGATTTTATTGAAGTTGGGGAAGGCTCTAAAGGAACCAGACTAGTTGTTGACGTCCTGGAGGCGTCCCTCACCGGCGACAGAGTGAACGCTACTCTGGCAACAAATGATGGCGCAGACTGGGGTACTGTAAGTGAAGATGGGACCGTTATGTCTCTAGATGTGAGATTCACACTTAAAACAGACGACGGGGAATTTATATACGTTGAATACGGAGGGCGTGCTAGTTTAACTGAAGGCCTCGCAGCAACGGCTCCTACCTTTCAAACAGGAAGCGAAAAATACAAGTGGCTAAATAGAGTCCAAGCGGTAATGGCCGGACAGGTGAATCTTGATACGAAACAGCTTATTTACCGATTATATGAGGTTAAAGTAACGCCTGAGGAGGGGCTTGTTTAAAGTCCCGTATGCCCTACGTCACAAACGAGGGAGCTGAAATCCACTACCATTTGGAGCAGGAGATATCCGGCCCCTCACTGGCAACCCATCGTTCTGTCATGATCCTTTCACACGGTTTTATGATGGATACTACATGCTGGTACAAACACGGTTATGTACAAGAGCTCAAGAAAAACTTTGACCTGCTGATTGTAGATGCCCGGGGTCACGGATTAAGCAGTAAACCACACACCCCTACTGAATATGAGGATAAAACAATGGCCAGAGATGTCCTGGCCGTCATGGATGATGCAGATGTGAAAACTGCTTCCTTCTTCGGATTTTCAATGGGCGGAAGAACAGGTCTCGAACTCGCATATATTGAACCACGCCGTTTTAATTTTTTTGTGATCGCCTCCGCCACGCCAGGTCCCAGAACAGAGGTGGGAATCAAATCAGATATCCGCCGTATAAAATCATTTTCACAGGGAAAAGTGGCAGTCGCTTCCTTCATGGACCGAATAGGCGCTGAGATGGATCCTTATAGAAAGGAGGCTATTGAAGGGGACCTTAAAGCCTATCTCGCCAAGACGAAAAAAAACATTGAACGGCTGGACATAACTCCTTTGTTGAAAAATTTAGACGTCCCATGCTTAATGTATGCTGGTGGAGCAGACCCACTCTCTCATGAGTCCGCTAAAGATGCTGCAAGATTTATCCCCTCTGCTGAATTTCATACAATTCCCGACCTTAAACACATGCACACATTTGGGAGAACGGACCTAATTTTCCCGCTAGTAAGAAACTTCATAGAACGAAACACATAACCATTACATCAGTCAGAAACAATAAATTAAGGGGTATTTAAGATGACTGGAAAGCTTCAAGGAAAAGTAGCCATAATCACCGGCGGCAACAGTGGTATCGGAGAATCAACCGCTCATCTATTCGCAGAAGAAGGTGCAAAAGTTGCGATCATGGCCCGACGAGAGAAAGAAGGGCGGGCTGTCCAGCAAGCCATAGAGGCAAAAGGAGGCACAGCAGAGTTCATTCAGTGCGACGTGACGATAACATCAGACATCGAACAGGCTGTAAAAAGAACCGTGGATCTTTTTGGTAGCATCGACGTGCTCTTTAACAACGCTGGCGGGGCCGGACCTGAGAGATTTCCTGAAGAGTCAAGGGAACACTGGGACTACGTCCTCGCTCAAAACCTGAACGGGGTATTTGACATGTGCACCTCAGTATGGCCCCACATGGTGAATGGCGGAGGAGGCTCCATTGTCAACATGTCATCGGGAGCTGCAGTAATGGCTCATACTCCATTTTTAAAGAGCATTTTAGGAAGATCTCCCGTCCCAGCTTCATATTCGGTCTCTAAAGCTGGAGTGGACGCCTTCACACGCTGGGCTGCAGGGGAAGGCGGAGAAGTTAATATACGTGTCAACGGCGTTCGGCCCGGCCAAATCCTAACACCTTTAACTGACGTAGATGGAAAGGGTGAACACGCACTCAAACCACTCTTCGACATGATTCAGATCACTCCGGGAACAGGTTATCCAGAAGATGTGGCAAAAGCGGTACTATTCCTTGCCTGTGACGACTCAAAGTTCGTCACAGGTGATTTTATACACATCGACGGAGGCCTCCCAATAAAGCTCTAAGTAGGGAGACTCTGTCGAAATTCAAGGGCCTAATTACAAGTACCGTTAATCCCGGGAAAGAACACCCCGCCCAAGAATAATGAAATAGATCACATGGATTATGTAAGTAATTCCAATAATCTGGGTCATTAACTTGGCCTGCTCGATGTTCGAGATAGCAATTATGCTCGCCACAACCGCCACAACCGCTGCAATTGCAGCTATATAGGCAAGAGTGCTGTTGTATTCGTCACGGCTAGCAATAGCCAAAAATATCAGAGTAAAGCCAATCCCAAAAAATATACCTGTAATGGCATTTATCCCACTTGCAACAGTGCCTACCGACACAGCAGTCATAAATCCTTGACCGGCTGCATCTGTGATATTAGCACCGGCTATAGTTAGCCCACATATAGCCACAATGCCTACAAACCCAACCATAATAAAAGGCATCGCAGAACCAGCTAAAGCAGCTCCCTCACCACCACTGCGAATTTCGTTAGCAATAAAGAATATTCCGTGGACGAACAAGGCAACTCCGAAAGCAATTAGTACCGCTGTGGCGATAGTTAACTCACTTGCATCTGCCCACAAAGGCGCTGTTTCTGCAACACTTGTAGGATCAACGTCAGTACCAAGTACCCCAAATTGCTGAATAAAATAGCAAATTACGGTGAGTAGTGGTCCCACTATAAGTGATGTACCGATAAGTTTTGTCGCTTGGATATTTCCCATTACCGATTCTCCTTCAGATAACTAAATTCTGATGATTCCTCAATATCACACGCCATACAATACTAGTTATCGTCACAATAGATAATTATGAGAGGAAAAATCAATATAAATCTGGATCTTTTTTACGTTTAGTTGCAAAAATATCCGCTAAGCAATGAAACACTTTGGTTTTATTCTTGAAATTCTTTTCTAAAATAAGAAAATCATCCCTCTACTGGGATAGCTAATAATCTCCGGTTGAGAATCTCCGACCTTCTCCGATGTTCATCAATTCCAAGGCTTCCTTCCTCAAGCAGATAATCTAGCTCAGAAATCATATCTTCAATAACTTGTCTTTCATCTGAACCTGGAAACCAACCTCTACGATCCACAAGTGAACGGCGTCTTATCTGAACAACCCGCCAAGTCCCATATAATCCGCCAACGGACAATAATATGGCTAGAGAAACAGGTCCTACGAACTCATATCTCATAGAGTTATACCCTTGGGACAATGACTGCCTAAAAGTAGGCGCTGGGAGATCCGTAAGTCTAAACATCGTTTTCAATCCTCGCTGTATATCAGGAGCTTCCTGGACCCTGTAATCAATACCTCCAATTTCAACAGACTGATAATCCACTCCAAGATCGGTTTGAAAATCTACTAGGTCTTCTTCTGATACAACCCTCAAGGAGCCAGTTCCATACCGCCAGGTTTTTTCATACTCAAGAAAGGAATTTTCATAGGGAACACTGTAGACATACATCACCTCATGTTTTCCCGGGGGAACTGATGCAATTAAGGCAAAACCTCTGTCCACTTGAATCCAGTCGGCTCCAGGTATATTTGTATCCACAATTAGTTGATCTGAACCTGCAGGAAGTCCGAATCGAAGTAGGTCCATTGGTCCTCCAGCAGGCACATATGTTAGGCGAGACTCATTAATTAAAGTAATCATTTCCATAATAGATACTCTGCGAGTCATAGGATCAACATTTGTAAAAAGAACTGATGCATTAAAGCCGGCTACAACATCGTCAGAGTCAACTGCATCGAAAACTTCAATTTCGACAGATGCCCCATCTGATGGATTAACGTTTTGGGTGTAGGTGGCTCCCTGATGAATAACTGAAACTCCGTACAAAGTATCTTCTTCAACTTCTATCGAAGGAAATTCAAACGACCCATCTGCTTCGGTAAAAGTGTGGAACATGCCGGCACCTTTTTCTAAATGCTCGCTATGCAATGCCACAGAGAGACCTGCCGGAACTTCTCCGTTAGAAGTACCATTTTTTATTTTTCCGTTGACTCGATAATTTTCTGGTTCAGAAGCGAGCAGGTAAGATTGAGAGAGGATTACACCTATGAATAGACTGACGCCAAGAGTAAGTATCTTCCTCATTCAGTACCGCCAGATTGGATCTTCGTCCTTGCAATCTCATCATTAACTTTTCTCATCATCTCTATTTCGTCTGACTCAGAGAGATCCATTGCTTTAAGTACTAACGCGGCCTCATTCATATGGATGTCACGCAACCATACATAATCCTCTTCCTGCAAATTCCCAAGGGATTTTTCAAGCTCCGCACTTTGCAAGCCATCCACAGCTGACTCCCATCGCCGCTCAAGATCTGCATTTAGAGACGATTCGTCCTCCGGGAGCGGGGATTTCGATGCTATTTTTCGTAACAGAGGATACAAAACCACCAAGGCGGGAATAACGCAAATTACTATTGATGCAAAGACTAGCATTACTAGTCCTCTGCGCCCAATACTGTAGATGGGCCTCGGTCACCAACCCGGGCAGTCAATGAAGTTAATCTCAATTGAACATTCTTTGATCTCCTTCTGGGGACCAAAGATACGAGAGTACCAAAAACTAGGATCGGACAAGAAGCCCACATCCACCAGATCATTGGATTTATCAGAGCCCTGAAAACGGCCTGACCATCATCGCCAAACTCGGAAGGAACCAGATAAAAATCTTCCATTGGGGAACTATTTATTGCACCTCTAGTGGCAGCGATACGAAATTCTGGGTAAAAAGCCCTGTACGGATACATGTAGCCTATATATTTATCACCACTCCATACTTTGAACTCTGCGGTCTCCTCAACTCTGTCGCTAAAGGATTCCTCATTTACACCAATATATTTAAACGTATATTTTCCTAAAGTTTCAGTATCGCCAGGCTCCATAACTACGTCGCGCTGAACCGAATAAAATGAAGAAGCGGTTATTCCCACACCCAGCATAATGATGGCAAGATGAACTATATACCCACCATAGCGAGGACGATTTGCATTAAGTAAATTCAGAAAAGCCTTGGGCCACCACTCACCTCTCCTGTGACGTGAAAAGGTCCCTCTACCCCATTCTTGCAATACTCCAGAAACCGCGACACCACAGATAGCAAAAGACGCCACTGCCCACGGCTGGGATATTCCTAATATCAGGACAATTGCTGCTACTGATAACCCAGACGCTGCGGGAATCCTTAACATTCGAGCTAGAGATTTCCCAGTGGCTCGGCGCCATGGCAATAAAGGTGCGACACCCATGAGTAAAATCAATAGGAGTATAAGGGGACCATTTACCTTGTTGAAGAAGGGTTGACCGACCGTCATGGTTGTTTCATCAAAGGTCTCAGAAAATATAGGAAAAACTGTGCCCCACAGGGTTACAAAGGCAATCAACAAAAATAAAACATTTTGGGCTAGAAACGCTGATTCTCTAGAAATGATAGATTCCAGACGGCCACGACTCTTCAGAGTGTCATATCTAATTACGAATATGACCAGTGACACAAATAAAGTCAAACCCATGACAGCCAAGAAAATCCATCCCATAGTTGATTCGGCAAATGAATGAACCGAGGGAACCGGGCCACCTCTATTTATAAACATACCTAGCTGGGCCATCGTGAAACTAATTATCACGAGAACCATATTCCACATACGGAACATACCACGTCTTTTTTGGACCATAATGGAATGCACAAATGCTGTCATAGCAAGCCAGGGCATAAGAGCAGAATTTTCTACCGGGTCCCATGCCCAGTACCCACCCCAGCCCAATATGGTGTAAGCCCACCAAGAACCCAATAGTAGACCAACTGTGAGAATCAACCATGAAGTCATTCCCCATAAGCGTCCCTGATCAACCCATTCATCCCTTCCACCTCTCCCTGCAAGCAAAGCTCCAATTGCTACAGAATACGGTAAAGCAACCGATATCAACCCCAACATCTGGAATGGTGGATGAATAAACATTCCAAAATGTATTAGAAGTGGATTAATACCCTGACCATCAGCTGGTGTTACAGGTAATTTCTCAAGAGGGTTTGCCAAAAACAATATCACCGCAAGGAAAAATAGAAGCACCATTGACATTACGCCAAGGGCATAAGGTGCCGTGTACGGCAGTTTCTTCGTTATTACCTTTAGGCAAATAGAGGCCATTATCGAAAATGCCACAGCAATATAAAGTAGAGAACCTGCGTTCCCTGAATAAAATGCTACCCAAGCATATATACGTGGCATAGCCAAATTACTGTTTTCGGCCACATATGCTACCGAAAAATCATTATTCACAAAGGCATAGATAAGCCCTGCCGTCGCAAGCAATAAAAGAGGAACAATTGAATAAAATCCCCAACGTGCACTAACCACCAGATCACGGCCATTTAAAACCCCTCCGGCAAATCCAACAACCGTCACATATACCGCCAACATAAACGCTGCGACAATAGCTATTTGCCCAATCTCTACCATATGTTAGTTTTCTCGTCTTGGAAGGTCATCTTCAGAAAAACCTCTTTCCTCTATCAATTTAAAGTACCTGTCCCTGTCAACAGAAGAGAGAGTATCCTCATCCAAACCTTCTCCTCTTCTTTTTTTCATCACCCTCAGCGCAAAGGCAACTGAACAGATTGCAACTAACAACCCAACTGGAGGAACAATCCAGGCAATCAATCCAATCCCTGAAGTAGAAGGCTCCAATAAGACAACTGGGCCATAACGTTCGACGAAATACTCGCGTATTTGTGAATCCGTTTTTCCTATTTCAAGTTGCTCTCTTACTATACGTCTCATATGACCGGCTAGTTCATTCTGGGATTGGTCAATAGATTCCCCTGGACAGACCGGGCACATTATTGATTTATTTAACGCATTTGTCCGGGAATCCAACTCAGAAATTTCATCTGGGGAATCACACGACATTAAGAGGTAAGCTAAAAATAACGAGATTATGATAACGGGCAGTAAGGGTACTGACGATCTGGATATTTTATTAATGTTCATTAGCCGTTCCAAAAACTAATTTTATATGGGCCCCATTGTTAGTAGCTATTTCCGTAGCCAATACCTATTGTGAGCTCGCTAGAATAAGTTCAATAGTA
>VFFS01000084.1 GCA_009392815.1 SAR202 cluster bacterium | reverse complement strand
CTCTATGAGCCATTTCCAAGGATTTTCTTTGTAGGACCATTTGCCATATCAATACCGAAGCAACTGTTAATGTGGCTAGTCCAGTAAGTAATTGCGCTATTACCACTACTGAGTCTATATCCATATCATCCTCCCGACATATTTAGAGGGATGATGACATATTTATATAGTTTCCAGCTAGGTTAGTTACCCCTTCCACCTTTTGCGCCTTACATACACGCATACCAATACCCACACATCGGCATGAAACAAGGGGGTTGGTCTTTCCGCCCTTCACATAGATAGAGCCTAGCGCCACACATACTGTTGAATAGAAACGCCTTCCTCTTTCATCCTTGAGGAGCATAAGGAGCGAGCAAATGAATCTGAGACAGTAAGCCAAGATATTAGGAATAGCACCGTCTTACCCAAGCATGATGATAAACGGTAAGCGCCCATGGAATGCCGACATTAAAGCTAGATATGACCAACTTGTGAACAGTCTTGTGAACACTTATTCAAAACAAATCGCCCCCCAATCGGAGGGCGAAAAAATCAGTTACTTAGCTTTGGCGGGAGCGCGAGGGAGTCGAACCCACCACACCAGTCGAAGGACTGCTGCCAACGGATTTGAAGTCCGCAGAGACCACCAGGCCCCATCCGCTCCCAAAATAACAAAACATCAAGAGAAATAATCTACTGAGATTATGAATGAATATTTATCCTATTTCAGAAAGTGCCTCATCCAATTTTTTCTGAATTATAGACTTTGGGACAGCACCAACTATCTGGTCTACCGGTTTTCCATTATGGAAGATTAATAAAGCAGGTATACCTCGAATATTGTATGAAAGTGACAAGTCACCATTGGCATCTACGTCTAACTTTCCGACTTTAATTC
The DNA here is from genome assembly GCA_009392815.1 of SAR202 cluster bacterium. GTDB lineage: Bacteria > Chloroflexota > Dehalococcoidia > Lucifugimonadales > UBA826. The sequence continues at coordinate 11,476 of VFFS01000084.1, read as the reverse complement.
TTCCGTCGTATTCATCTGCTACTTGAGCCACGGAAGGAGCTATCATCTTGCAGGGTTGGCACCAATCAGCCCAAAAATCAACCAGCACAGGTATCTCAGACTGGAGTACCTCTTCATCAAAATTCTCGCTCGTGATTTCTATCGGTGCAGACATAGTTCTCTCCTATCTTTAAATATTGAATTTACTTTTCAGCTATTTATCTGGTACTGATCTCTTAATTTTTCTTTTTCCAATAGTCAATAAAATCAACAGGAATATACTCAATTTCGTCCCAAAAGAGCGTGCCTAAAATGACCCCTTTGGGCACATCAAAAACAATATATCCTTCCACCTGAGTTTTCCTTGGCAATTCCACTTCTCCCCATAATACTGGAGAAATATCTATCACTTTCGGAGTCTCTTCTATCTCAGAATCTATAGAGCGAGCCTTCAATATGGGATCAACCGCAGGGAATCTTCTACTTCGCCTGTCACCTATATTGGCCGCTTCCGTGTCGACCAGAAGAGGAATAACTGTACTAGTTCTATTTACTATAGTGGGTTTCAGCACAACTAGTTGCCTGTTTGAAGCGCTTGGAGTGATTACTTTCGTCTTACCATCGGTACCTTTGAAGAAAGCTGAATCAACTACAACGGGTAGATTCGTATGAACTTCAATATTCCTGCCAGCTACTGCTCGGCCTTCCGGCTCTCCCCCACAGGCAGATAAGAGGCTGCTGACTCCTACAGTGCAACTAACAATAGTAAATAATAAGACGCTCCGCATTTTCAATCCATTAAACAATTCAACACGTTTCCAAATATTATTCAGTGGTCACACCTATCATTAAGAATTAGCCAACGATGGCATAGCCCTGAGTTTACTTACAAGTTCGATTAAAGTTTCAAGTAGATAGTCTACATCTTCTTCCGAATTGTCTCTTCCCAGCGTTATTCTAAGCGTCCCTTGGGCCTGTTCTGCTGAGCTACCCATCGCTAGAAGCACATGAGACGGCTCTAAAGAAGCTGATGAACATGCACTTCCGCTAGATGCGCAAATCCCCTTCAGATCCAGTCCTAAAAGGATAGGTTCACCTTCTACACCCTCAAATGACACACTAACATTGTTAGGTAATCTATCGACAGGGTGCCCGTTAAAAACAACGCCTTTCATTTCTCTGGAAAGAGTTTCTATAATTTTAGTCTTCAATCCTAGTAATTTGTTTTTATTTTCTTCCATTTCCTCTACAGAAAATTTCAGAGCACTTGCCATACCGACGATCCCAGACACATTTTCAGTACCCGACCTGCGTTGCCGTTCCTGTCCCCCGCCCATCATGAGAGGCTCAAAGGGAGTTCCTCTCCTGATAAAGAGACCCCCTACACCTCTAGGACCATAGAACTTGTGAGCTGACATACTCATCATGTGGACCGCTTTAAGTTCAGAAAGGTCAATAGGGATGTGCCCCAGTGCTTGCACTGCATCGGTGTGGAAAAGTATCGTCCTTTCATCTTTCTCAGAAATAGCCCTAATCGACTCAGAGAGATCCGAGATTGGCTGTATCGTGCCAATCTCATTGTTAGCCATCATGATACTGACGAGTATTGTCTCGGAAGTCACTGAATCTAATAAATCCGATTTACTGACTAAACCATCCTGGTCAACAGGAAGATATGTAACTTTGAATCCAAACTGCTCCATTTGATGACAAGTGTGTAGCACGGCATGGTGCTCTATAGTGGAAGTGATAATGTGTCTCCCAAGATGCCTCATGGCCATGGCGCCGCCTTTAATAGCAGCATTGTCTGACTCGGTACCCCCACTTGTAAAAGTTAGCTCGCTCGAGCGAATTCCTATTAACCTCGCTATCGTCCGGCGCGACCTGTCTACTGCGTTGCGGGCCTCCTGCGCTAGCGTATAGAGACTCGACGGATTCCCAAAGCTACCTTTCAAATAAGGAAGCATATCTTCCAATACAGCGGGCCTAAGAGGCGTGGTAGCTGCATGGTCCATGTAGACCAATGTTTCTAAATCATCGTTCATCAGAAATAAATTCTCACTATTTAACCATGTTATTTATGACAAATTTATGAAGAATACTGCAGACCAGTCCCCACAACATCTTCTTCATCATATCCTCATGAGCACCAACGGAGGCTGTCTTCCCTAAAAAACTTGTCATCACATACTTCAGTCATCGTCGCTAAGAGACAATCTCTCACTAAGCATACCCTCTTCAGCATCTTCATCGGTCAAATATTCAATGCCCCTTTCTATAAGTTTGGACTTTGTTCCTTTGACCCCAAACAACTTAGCAACTTCACAACTGGCCTTCTCAGAATCGAACCATTTACAGGAAAAAATGTCGACATTCAGATAATTACGTTCTGGAAAAGTGTGCAAACTTATATGACTTTCGGCAATCAATACTACCCCGGAAATACCCCAATCACTCTCATTTGAGCCTTTATATGTAACAACATTGGGAGGGGATATAGACCTCATACCCAGCTTTGATGGATATGACTCCAGAAATTCTCTAACAATATCCTCATCCCATAAGAGCTTTCTATCAGCTGTATAGCCATCTATCAACAAATGCATAGTGCCAATATCATACCGATAAAGTTCTGAGAAGCCCATATCAAGAAATAACAGGAATTTGTGAGACACATATCTATTGAACTGGGAAACCTATTTGATTTACCATTCATCAGTTATAAAAAAAGTTAGCATTTGGTTCTTAGTGTTTAGTAACAAGAGTGTTGACTTATCAGTCACAAAAAAAAGATTGAATGATATAAATTGATAGAAGTATCCGACATAACAAAGTTCTATGGAGATTTCCCAGCAGTGACTGGGATCTCGTTTTCGGTGGAAAAAGGGGAAATCCTAGGTTTTCTAGGACCTAATGGCGCCGGGAAATCAACAACGATGAAAATACTTACGGGGTTTATGCCTCCTACCAGTGGAACTGCCTCGATAGCGGGATTTGATATCGTAGAAGAATCTCTAAATGCACGTAAGCACATAGGATATCTCCCAGAAACAGTTCCCTTGTATCTTGATATGACTGTTAGTGACTATTTAGCCTTTATGGGAAACATTCGTGGAATGAATGGAAAGGAAATAGCCCAACGTCGCTCCGATGTAATCGAGATATGTCATCTTGAGGAATACTCTTCAACAATCATTGGTAAATTGTCAAAAGGATACAGACAGAGAGTAGGGATTTCACAGGCGATACTTCATGAACCTGATGTACTTATCCTGGACGAGCCCACCATAGGTATTGACCCGATACAGGTAGTGGAGACTCGCCAGCTCATCAAGGACCTCGGGGATAACCACACTCTTATTTTAAGTTCACATATCCTTCCAGAAGTTTCTCTGATATGCGATAGGGTGATTATCATCCATGAAGGTCAAATCGTCGCAGTAGATGAACCAGAAAATTTAGGCACTAATTTGTCTGGAGTCGAGAGGGTTGAACTCGAAGTCAAGGGCCCTAACAGAGAAATACTTGCCGTACTCGAGTCCGTAGACGGTGTTCAAGAGATAGAGCGAGACACTGTCACTGGAGGCGCGTTCCATAGATATCAAATTACCGTAGATCTTGGAAAGGATATTCGCTCAGATTTAGCAAAAGTAGTAATTCAAAACAACTGGGAGTTACTTAAATTACAGTCTCTGGGCATGACGTTAGAAGAAATATTCCTTAGGCTGACCATTGAAGAACAGCAGCTCAACCCTGAACCGGAACATGCTCAATGAACAATCTAATAGCAATAACCGCAAAGGAAACCAAAGCCTATTTTGCGATGCCGTCGGCATACGTGGTTGGGGCAATGTTCCTTGTACTGACAGGAGTTTTCTTCGTCTTTGATATTTCAAGTCCTTTTGCTGAAGCAGGAGTACGAGGACTTGTAGATTGGGCAAGTTTTTTTACGATATTTCTAGCACCGCTTCTCACGATGAGATTGCTGGCTGAAGAACAAAAGCTCGGAACCCTTGAGTTGCTTCTCACTTCACCCGTTAGAGAATGGGAAGTCGTTTTGGGAAAGTATATCGCGAGCTTGGCAATGCTTCTGGCGATTCAATTTGTGACGCTCTACTATGTACTTATGATCTACGTATTTGGGGACCCTGATTCTGGCCCAGTGCTGAGCAGTTACCTGGGTCTCATACTCCATGGGGCGGCTGCATTGGCGATTGGAATTTTAGGATCTTCACTATCCGCCAATCAGATAGTCGCGGCGGTAGTAGGAACAGCGGTCTTACTATTCTTTACATTCATAGACAGAGTTTCTTCCCTTGTTGAGGGGGCACCTGGTGGATTCCTAAATGCCATCTCAATGGATGGACGCCTCTCAGACTTTACCAGAGGAGTGATAGATACCAGTCACGTTATTTACTTCCTAAGCTTAATAGCCATATTTGTATTTCTTACAATCCGGTCTTTAGAGACCCGAAGGTGGCGTTAGATGTCTCTCCAACCTGATCAAACGGAGGAATCGTACTTAGGTATATTGTTGAGCTCCGTCAAGTCGCCTGGATTTTGGAGCATAGTTTCTGGTGGCGGTGGAATAGCTGCCCTTGTTATTGGAGGGGCTATCAATTTAGCTTTTGACTCATTGTCATCACTTTCTCTAGTGGTACTTTTAGTAGGAGCAATACTGATCTTTCTGGCAATCGTTTTATCTCCAAGAGCAATTGCTATTTTTCTAGTAGGCCGTAGAGGTCGCTACGGAACTAACGTCGCAATCATGACGATAGCTTTCTTCGTTATACTTCTCGTTGTAAACTTTTTGGTTTACCAAAATCCAACCAGAATAGATACGACAGCAACCCGAATATTCACATTATCACCACAAACCATTCGAATACTTGATGAGATGTCCTCGCCAGTTGTCGCAAATGCATTCTTTGTGGAAACTGCTACAGCAGACGTATCAAAACAGCAGGCTGAAGATTTATTAAATGAATTCCAGCGAAGATCCGATAATTTCAGTTATCGATTTATAGACCCAGAACTGAATAGAACCCAAGCATTAAAGTATGACGTCCGAACATACCCAACTATAGTGTTTGAAGATGTTAATAGTGGGAAACTCCAAGGGATAGTGAGATTCACTGAACAAGAGTTTGTCACGGGAATATTAGTTGCCTCAGACGTGGAACAGAAAAAAGTCAGGGTTCTAATAGGTCATGGCGAATCTTCGCAGACAGACATGGCTGACACCGGTCTAGATTTAGCTATTGAGGGAATGCAACGTGATAACTACAGGGTTTTACCACTCAATCTCAAACAAGATGGGAAAATTCCTGAAGATACCGCATTACTTGTAATAGCAGGTCCAGACAAGGACATTAATGACTCAGAATTTGATGCCATTGCAAAATACGTGGTATCCGGCGGGCGCATTCTAGCACTCTTCGATCCAGGCGTTCCTGAGGGATTTAATGTGATTCTAGCCACATACGGTTTGGCGATAGGCAGCGAACCAATTGCTGACGCCGTCAGCAACGTTGGGGGTGAAATGCTTACTCCAATGCTACAAAAGGCCAATGGCCAACTATTTAACAAGGCAACGAGTGGAATTGGTATAACCGACGAAATAAGTGTGAGTTTCTTTCCTGAAGTAGGGGCTATAAACGCTTTAGTTCACAAGGATGATTTACCTGCTCACATTAAGTTCACTGAAATAGGCATAACAACACCCGCGAGCTGGCTTGAAACCGATTCAGACTCTCCAGGATACTCTAATGAAGAAATACCCGGGCCATTTGTTGTAGCTGGCGTATTAGAAACACAAGGCCTAATTAGTGAAGCGCCATCCCTAGTATCTTCCAGAAAAGCCGCGAAAATGGTCATATTTTCTGATTCCGACTTCGCTACAAATAAATACTTCCATAGTAGTGACAATTCGGACCTATTTCTAAATTCTGTAAACTGGCTAGCTGATGATTATGAACTAATATCGATAAGACCAAAACTGGTCCCATACCGAGAACTAGTCGTGAATTCCAGAGAACGTGACTTCATAAAATGGTCCAGCTGGGTATTACCTCCTGCTTTAGCAATAATACTTGGTATATTCGTTTGGTGGAGAAGACGTTAGGAGCGTTTCAGATTGAACTTAAAAGTAACGTTTGTCCTCATAATTGTCGCAGCCATAGCTGGGGCTATATATTTCCTAAATCCATTTGAAAAGAAAGAGGAGAAAGCCCTACCCCGTCCTTGGTTCTACCAAGTATCTGTTGATGATATGACCTCAATTGGAGTGGAGTCAGAAGGCAACAATGTATTCTTCAATAAAACTAGTGAAGGAACATGGGCCTTCGACATAGAAGGCGATATACCACCTGATCACATGCGATGGGGGGGAATTGCATATTTACTGGGAGGTCCGCAAACTAAACGGGATCTTACCGAAACCAAGGTCATTATTGAAGATCCCGCCGAATACGGATTGGCCGACCCACATACCATTGTTGATATTGGTCTGACTTTTGATCGATATTTACAATTCAGGCTTGGAGACAGAACTACAGACGGAGACCATCACTACGGACAAATATCGGGTTTCCCTCAATTATTTTTAATAGCAGACACGTGGGGAGAAGTGGTATCTCGACTTGCCAAAGAACCTCCATACCCAAAATATTATGTAGTACGCGATCCTAGATCTATTGAAGAATTCAACCTATTCCCACCCACTGACAACTCTAATGACCCTGCCCAACTTAGTTTCACCAAGAAGAATGGAGAATGGGTAGTAACAGACTACCTTGTAAGTGCTGATGCACATCCAGTTGATATGTCAAAGTGGGAAAAAATTCTACCTCTCTTGTCCAGACCCGAAGGAATGAAAGTACACAGGCATAAGGTTGAAGACAGAGACTACACGGAATGGGGAATTGGCGATAATTCACTATCCCTCGAAATAAGATTCAGGGGAGTGAGTGAAACAGGTACGAATTACGTTGACGGGATTCTGTTATTAATCGGGAACGAATCCGAAGTGGGGAACTACTATTACGCTCTAAACAGCCAAGAAGGCTCAATGCAACCTGTCTTACTACTGCCCGCAAAATGGGTGGACACTTTGTCAAGCCTATACGATGACGTTCCTTACGCCAATAAATAACATTTCCTAGGTAATTCCAAATACCTTTCTAAAAGTGCATAAAACAGTCACTGAATTATTATGGTACCCAGATGTTCGGGTCCGGAATTTGTCGTTTGCGCCATAAACAATAAATCGTTGCATAGATAGTTAAAACCATACACCTGGTTACAGGTTTTATGAGGTTCGGTTTTCTATATAACCTTGCGAGATCCTATCAATTATTATTGCCAGTATGACAATTGCACATCCGGCTAGGACAGCTTCACCTTCTCTTAATTGCCCCATCGCCCTTAATACCTCAATACCTAACCCACCCGCACCAACCATTGCGGCAATCGTAGACATCGCTAGAGCCATCATTACAGTCTGATTTATTCCTGCCATGATAGTTGGAATTGCCATGGGTATCTGTATTTTAAATAAAAGCTGTATATTACTGGAACCAAACGACTGACCGGCCTCTACCACAGATGGATCCACCTGTCTTATCCCTAAATTCGTAAGCCTTATACAAGGGGGAAGAGCATATAGGACCGTGGCAAATATGGCAGCGACGTTGCCGAGTCCGAAAAGCATGATTCCTGGGACTAGATACACGAAGCTCGGCATTGTCTGCATAGTATCTAATACCGGTCGTATACCGGTATCCACAGAATCACTTCTTGCCGCTAAAATACCTACTGGAACACCAATAACAATTGATAAAAAAACAGCTACTATCATTATCGCAACAGTCACCATTGTTGGCTCCCATAAACTGACCATCGCTAGAACAATCAGCCCAACAAGTGACATTATTGCAATTTTTAATGAGGCGACTTTCCACCCGATTATAAAAACTAGAGCCATCATTATCGGCCATGGGATCCAGATCAATAGATCTCTGAGCTTTCCTAACACTACCTTGATAGCATCACTTACAGCATCAAAAAAATCACCGAATGTAATAACTATCCAATCTATAGAGTCATCTAGAGCGCCTTCAACTTCATTACTTACGTTAAGTGGGAAATCCAGAGCAAACTCAACCCCCGACCCATGTATCATCAATGACAAAATGATAGAGCCCAATATTACGACAGTCGGGAAGTAGAACTTCCTCAAACCGCTATTCAGTCTACGGGTGGTACCGTTCGTAGAATTTACCATTTCTTTGTCTGATCCTGACATCTAGTTCGGCTCTCCGACAATCTTTGTTAATTAAGTTTTCTCACTCAGCGAGGGCGACTAAAATAGAACCACGAGTTATTACCCCTATTAGATGTTCTTCAGAATCTATAACAGGAATAGGCGTCTCAGAGTTAGCCAATCTGGCGATCGCTGGTTTCACATTACTGAAAGACTTCATAGAATCAGGCGAGTTTGCTAAACAATGATCCAATTCCTTTGTAGAAGAAGTCTGTTCTATATCACTTCTCATCAGCACACCCAACGAGACCCCTGACTCACTCACAAAAGCAATGTGCTTAGGTTTAATTCTGTCCAGCTTCTCCTTCAATTCATTTAAATCAGCGGGGTAAGTGCAAATAAGATCTGGAGTGACCGAAATAGATGAAGCGTTTAGAACCCTATCCTTGGAAACATCCTCGGTGAATTCGCTGACAAAGTCATCTACCGGATTCAAAATTATTTCCTCAGGTGTTCCCATTTGTATGATCTCGCCGTCTCTCATAATAGCTATGCGGTCCCCCACCGTGACAGCTTCGTCCAAATCATGCGTGATAAAGACCAAGGTTTTCTTTATCTCTTTTTGCAAAATTGCAAGCTCAGACCTCATCTGGCGTCTTATCAACGGATCCAAGCCACTGAATGGTTCGTCCAAGAGCAATATCTCTGGCTCCACTGCCAAGGCCCGTGCTAAGCCAACTCTTTGCTGCATGCCACCACTAAGTTGGCTTACTTTGGAAGTTTCCCAACCATTCAGGCCCACTAGATCAAGCATCCTCTGGGCTCTCTCGTAACGGTCTTTTTTAGACAAGCCTTTAACTTCCAAGCCATAACAGGCATTATCGATAACATTCCGATGAGGAAGAAGTCCGAAGTTCTGGAATACCATTGAGACCTTACTACGCCTAAAATCCCTCAGCTCCTTCTCGTCAAGAGAAGTAACATTCTGATCATCAATAATTATATTTCCAGAAGTACTCTCAATCAGGCGAATCAAGCATCTGACCAGTGTAGATTTTCCGCTGCCAGATAAACCCATAACAACGAATGTCTCCCCTTTTTGTACTTGAAAGGAGACATTTCTTAGAGCAACGACCTGGCCAAATTCAGTTTGGATTTCTTCCCGTGACTTTTCGGCATTTCCAGCTTCCAAGGCAACAGATGGGTTATTACCAAACACTTTCCAAAGGCGCTCAACTACTATCTGGTGGCTATTCTGTTCAGGTTCTACAGTCATAAGTTACAGCAATCCCATACACAAAAGAGGGACCGCCCCAAACAGAGCGATCCCTCTTTACAATCCAGTCAGCAGAACTAAAATTTCAAACTAACCGGAATCATTCTTACGGCAAAGCAGCCAATACTTTTGCAAGTACGTCTTCAGGTACCCAACTCTGCCAGGCATCATTATTACTTAGATACCATACAGCTGTTGCCTCAAAGGCTTCTTCTGAGGTGTCGTAATTTCCTGAATTCTCGCCGTACCATGCATCGGCACCTAACTGATTTCCAGCCGACCAATCCCACTTGTTAAAAAACTGAATCAAGTAGGGGGCTTCGTGAACCAGTTCTGTGTTCATAGCAATCATTATTTCTGCCGGAGGGAAAGCACAGCCGTTTACAGGGTCATTGTTAGCACAAGTACTTGGATCTGGCTGAGCTAGGTCAACAATATCTACAGGATAATTTAGATCGAGCATCAATTTTGTTGGTCCCCAGTAATAGAAGAGAATTGGGTCCTCTTTCTTCACCGCACCCTCTATAGCGGCTGCAAGAGCCCCAGAAGTACCTGGGTCTCTGAGCTCAACGTGATCACTTAAGCCATACGCTGATATCTGACCTGGGCCAGCCTCGGTTCCTTCTTGCACTCCTCTACATGCCCATCCCGCGATACAACCCCATAGCACAGCTTTTCCGCTGCTGTCAGGCTCTGCGAACAACGCTTTGTATTTTTCTTCCTTGAGATCCTCTACAGAATCCAAATCTGGATTTGCTGCTTGGACATAGGCAGGAATAAGGAAAGTGCTCTGCCAGTTATCCTCAAGGCTCTTGCCCACAGGAATGACTTCTCCGGCCTTCACGGCTTCGTTCCAAACCACATTCTGGTTAGGAAGCCAGATTTCCATGGTGATATCAATATCGCCCTTCCTCAGGCCTTGGAATAAAGGCACAGTCGCTCCCTCTACTTGGGATGTCTTATGACCATAACCATGCTCAACTATGTACCTGGCTATACCATTTTGCACTAAGGCACTATCCCAGTTAAGTCCACCAAAAACGATCTCCCTCTTGGGTCCTTCAGGTACCTCAACCTCAACCTCAACCTCAACTATCTTTGTTACCTCTTTAATGACTTCCTTCTCTACCTCTACCTCTACCTCTACCTCTACCTCTACTTCCTTAACAACTTGCTCTTTTACGATCTTCTCCACCGCTACTTCTTTAATCACTTCCACCGGAACTTCTTTTTCAACGACTTTAACTACCTCAACTTCCCTAACCGTCTCCCCACAAGCAATTGAAACCATTACGAATGCAGCAACTAATAAAACGATTGACGCTGTCAAAGTTCTACTTTTATTAAAAGCCCCTAACATATATATCTCCTTTGATAAGTTTTTCCGACCTGTTTGATGCGATAAGACTTCGGCGATGTGTATTAAACAGTTCAACTCTGCTGTTATCTACCAAAGTCGCTGGCATCAGAAATTAATTTTTAGAGTGTTGCAATGAGTATGAAGATCTTGATGAGACATTTCTCAGACAGAGACTCAACAAGGACTTAATGAACATGAATCCGTTGCTCAGCAGCAAGGGCTTTGCCCCGCTATTATGCGATTGTTTGAAGTTATCTCCCTATTTCGGGGTTTTACTGTGTGTCCCGAGGCAGCAAATATATCCAAATTCGGGCCTTCGGTCAACTTTTGGCATCCTGATTTTGGTGTTTGAACCTGCCCATGGAAGGTTATCCACCTTCTACAATTGCTAGTCAACACCGGAATTAAGAAGAACTGTTGAAAGCTACATTTAGCCTAATATAGAGCACAAAGTGGGTTTCAAGTGAACCAGCTAGCATCAACATTAGATGTTTAACTTAATCCACAGGAATGGTGGTCGGGGAGACAGGATTCGAACCTGCGACCCCCTGCACCCCATGCAGATGCGCTACCAAGCTGCGCTACTCCCCGACCTGAA
>VFFS01000083.1 GCA_009392815.1 SAR202 cluster bacterium | reverse complement strand
TCGCCTGAAATGCCAATCTCTGTTTCAATTTTTATACCGAGAACAGAACGAGCCCCTTTACTGCCGGGTTCGTAGAAAGGACCCATTGCGAAACCAAGATCATGGCCCACGTTCTCAAACGGAAATCTATATTTGGTTAAAGTGATACTGCGAATTAATGCTTTGCTGCTCATATGTTTGGCCTTTCACTAATCTTTCGTGTTTTTGAGAGGTGTATTTGTTCCCCGTGTGCGGGAAATATTCTTGTTGAACCACTGGTAGCGCCAGCTGAAGATACCAAATAGCAGTGTGAATTGTACGATCCCTGGAATTATAGCGTTAACCGCGTCTAAAGATTCCAAATTCAAGGTGTATAAAGTCGTAGTTGGTATGACAGATTTTTCCAAACCAAGAATCAAAAATGACCATAAATTATTCATCGTATGAAAGCCTATTGCTAGTTCAAGTCCACCGTCTAAGACAGTTACCAGTGACATAAACAAAGACATCAGAAATACACTGATAATGTATGCGAATACCCCGTATTCCCATGGTTCTGGGTTGGCGATGTGGACGATGGTGAATATGATCGAAGTTAGTAAGACCAGAAACATTCGATTTCTCTTCCAATGGCTAATCCCTTGCAGTATGTATCCTCTGAAGAAAATTTCCTCTGTAGCTGCCTGTATGGGGACTAGTACGAGGGCTGCCATCAAAAGAAATATCCAGTCTATTCCTACAGAATTCCTGGTGACTTGCCCTCCTAGAACATCACTGTCACCAATTGAAAGACCTGCAAAAAGAGCCAATGAGGAAAAACACAAAACTATGACAGAAGAAAATAAGAATCGACTGAAGTCAAAGCGAATACGCCCAGTCAGAACCTGGAGTAGGTCTCTATGATGAATCCATTTGATCGTCCATTGTAGTCCTATTAATCCGATTACAAATGTAAGCATGGTCAACGTAAATCCCGGAACCTGTGACGGTCCGGTAATAGACATAAGTTCAAGTTCGCATCTGTAACCCAGTATTTCTATCAAACTCAGAGTTCCGCATGCTCCTAGAAAAGGGAGTGGGCCTATTAACTGCCAAATTATCAGGGCAAGCAAGATTCCCACTACATATCGCCATATTTCGTTTCTTCCTTTCGTAGCTGCTGTAATGAACGATTGTGTTGCACTAATTGAACCGTGGCGTATTTTGTTACCGCATGAGGCACAATAGCTGTGTGACCGGCTGTCAATTTTTGAACCACATGATTCGCACAGTATCTGCCAGGAGCATGTTGAATTTATAAGAGTGTTTTTCATATTTTCTTTAATGTAAGTATAGACTCACACGATTGATTTATCGTTGTAATTGACGCTCTGGTAGCCCTGTGCTAACTTGCGTCATGAGAGCCATGAGATGGCAAACTTTTATAACTTGAACTTGACTTGAAGGAGATCCATATGTCCCAGAGGCGTGAAGCGGCAATTGTTGGAATTCATGAGTATCCATTAAGAGTAGCTCCTGGGGTGAGTTCCTTGCAGATTAAAGCTGCATCTGCAGCTAAAGCCCTTTCAGACGCTGGCCTTAATTGGCAGGATGTAGATGCTGTATATGACACAGGGACCCATCAAAATATTGGAGGTTTAGGTATTTCTGAATACCTTGGATTGAAACCGGATCTAATTGACACTACATCGGTGGGTGGTTCTTCATACGAATTTCAGGCTAATCATGCGGCTACTATGATAGCTTCTGGAAAAGCGAATGTCGCTTTGCTTACGTACGGATCTACTGCGCACTCTGATCGACGTGCAATTGGCACAGGTGGAGCAACAGGACAGGGATCCCCAACACCGTTTAATAACATGGAAGATCCTTGGGGTATGACATTAATTTCTAACTATGGCATGGTAAAAGCTAGGCACATGCACCAATACGGAACAACTGATGAACAGTTCGCCAACATATCAGTGGCCACTCGCTATCATGCAATGAGAAACCCAGAGGCGGTTAAAGCTATGACCGATCTGGAATTTGTGGGCGTTAATGAGATTACAACTCAGGACGTGATCGACTCTCGTCTGATTGCCTGGCCTTTACATCTTTTGGAGTGTTGTATGGTTTCGGACGGAGGTGGTGCGGTTGTAATAGCATCAAAGGAAATAGCATCCAATTGTGCAAAAAAACCGGTGTGGATTATTGGAGGTGGAGAGGCAACGAAATATAGGGAAAACGGTGGGGACATAACAGTAAGCGCGGGTGCCCAGTCAGGGCCAAAGGCCTTTGCAGATGCGGGAGTTACACCAGGTGAAATAGATGTTCTCATGGCCTATGACTCATTCTCGATTACTGTGATGTGCATGATTGAGGATCTAGGTTTTTGTGCCAAAGGCGAAGGTGGAGATTACGTTAGTTCTGGTATTTTGAAATTTGATCAATCAGGTGGTCCCGCTTTGAACACAGATGGTGGAGGCCTGTCTTCCAATCATCCGGGTGAGAGGGGAATATTTCTTCTACTAGAGTCGGCTCGTCAATTGAGAGGAGAATCGACGTCACAGGTAGATGGCGCGCAATTGGCAGTTGCTGTGGGTAATGGGGGCCAATTAGGATCCCGGCATTCCACCTCAGCCACAATACTGGCAGCCGATTAAATTCAGATCATTGTCGACGTAAAAGTAGTTATAAGCGGAGTAATAAAATGACACAAGGTTCACCACTTAGACCACAACCAAGATTTCCAGAACCGGACACAGAGGCTTTTTGGGAAGCTACGAAAAATAGAGAATTAAAATATCAAACATGTAACAGCTGTTCGGAGATAATATTTTACCCAAGAGCTCATTGCACTGCTTGTGGCTCGTTAGATACCAGCTGGAATACCTCTAAAGGGGAAGGTGCTGTATATACATATAGTGTGATTATGCAGAGTAGGCATCCGGCTTTCAAAGACCTGGGCCCATATGCGCTGGCTTACGTGGACCTAGATGAAGGTTTTAGGGTAATGACTAATATAGTTAATGTTAGTAACCCAGTAAATGATATTTCATGTGGTATGCGGGTTAAGTTGAATTGGCATGACCAGGGTGAGGGTGAAATAGCTCTACCAATGTTCGAGCCGGCGTGAGTGGATCATTTCCAATACCCACGACAATATCTCTGAAGGAGACGCTCGCCTCGCTTCCTGACCCTTGGAAAGATGATCTAATTCCAGAGATCAGGAGGCAGATTGCGGCCAATCCAACCCAAGTGTTTGTTTTGGATGACGATCCGACTGGTTCACAGACAGTGCAGAATGTGTCACTTCTGACGGATTGGTCCGTTGAGTCGATAGCCAATGAATTTGGTACGTCTGAGGAAGCCTCTTTTCTCCTTATAAACAGTAGAGCCCAAACCCTGCCTGAAGCCATGGATTCCAACAGGTTGGTAGGTAAGAACCTTCTACAAGCATCGGCTGAAGTAGGACAAAGGTTCTCAGTTATATCTCGTTCAGACTCAACTCTTCGGGGCCATTTCCCTGAGGAAGTAGAAGCTTTAGCAGAATCGATACATGAAAGGGGTATACGAGGTTTTGATTCCCTTTTGTTCATACCATTTTTCATTCAAGGTGGACGATACACGATTAACGATGTTCAATACGTTTCCGATGGAGAAAACCTTATTCCTGCCGCAGAGACTCCATTCGCTGAAGATACGGCATTTGGATATAAGTCTTCAAATCTGAGAGAGTGGATGGAGGAAAAATATAAAGGCCGCTTAATCCCTGATGATGTTATATCTATCTCCATCGAAGATATAAGAATGGGTGGTCCCGACGGCGTGGAGAACATTCTAAATAATCTTGAGAATGGGGAAGTGTGTATCGTTAATGCCGCGGCCATGAATGACCTGAATGTTGTTGCACTCGCAGTTTTGCGGGCGGAGGCTAAAGGCAAAATCTTTTTATGCAGAACATCCGCTTCGTTTGTCAGGTCCAGAATTGGCCAGGATTCAAACGATATGTTGTCCAAAGAAGAGATAGTCCATTCAGATGAGGGGGGCGCTCTCATACTGGTTGGTTCCCATGTTCCCGGAAGTACTTTACAGCTTGAAAATGTACTTGATATAAAGGGCATGATCGGGATTGAATTAGAAGTTGAGTCAGTGCTTTCGGAGAAACCTAACCTGGTGGATACAATAGTTACGAAAGTAGACGAAGCATTGAGAAATTCACAGGATGTGACTGTATATACCAGCAGGGAAGTAGTGACAGGGTCCTCTCCGGAAGAATATCTACGTATCGGTGCCCAAGTTACTGATGCAATGACTGAGATTGTAAGGCGAATAGAAACCAAACCTCGATACATTATTTCGAAGGGAGGTATGACGTCCTCTAATGTAACTACCAATGGTCTTGGAATGGTTAGAGCTGTGGTTCCAGGTCAGATACAACCAGGGGTTCTAGTTCTAAGACTTGGAGAGGAGACAAAATTTCCGGGCACGCATCTTGTCCTTTATCCGGGAAATGTTGGTTCTCCGAATTCTATAGCGAATGTCGTACGTAAACTTTCGGCCTAATTTGAATGTAGGTCTTTTATGTTAGCTTCAACAAGGGATATTATCGGCATTGCTGAGGAAGAGGGTATAGCCGTCGGTTCCTTCAATGTATACAACCTTGAAGGAGTTGTTGCTGTAATACGGTCTTCCGAACAAGAAAAACTCCCTGTTATATTACAAATTGCTCCAGTCTCATTGGAATCTGTTGGAAGTGCATTGGTTGCATTGACGCTTGCGATGGCGGAGGACTCTACAGTGCCTACCTCTGTTCACCTTGATCACTGTCCACAACAGGATCAGATTGATAGAGTTGTTTCCATGGGTTTGCGATCAGTTATGGCCGATGGGTCACATCTATCATACGAAGAAAATATAGATTTCACTTTTAATGTGGTTAACAAAATGCGGTCTTTTGGAGGATTTGTTGAGGGAGAACTTGGTCGCCTCACTGGAACGGAAGATGGCTTGACTATACCGGAATATGAATCATTATTGACTGACCCTGATCAGGCCGCGGACTATTGTGATAAAACCGATATTGATGCTCTGGCGGTTTGTGTGGGCAACATCCACGGTAAATATATCCAAGAACCGAAATTGGACTTCGATAGACTTTCCACCATACGTGACTCTGTATCTGTTCCTCTAGTACTGCATGGAGCTTCAGGACTACCGGAATGGATGATATCTCGTGCTATCGATTTGGGAGTAAGGAAATTTAACGTAAATACTGAGGTGCGAACTGCTTTTTTGGAGTCAGTTTCCTCCGGCGTGGGTGATAAGACTCTAGATCTTGCTCGGTTAATGGAAATATCTATTGATTCGATGTCACAGGTGGTAACTAGTAAGATTCGTCAGTTTTCCGGTAGATAGAGAAAATAGTAGTCAGAAAGGATAAAAACATGAAGGCCGGATTTTTTACGATGCCTTTGCATCCACCTGGTTCAAATATTACTGAAACGTTGGAGAGTGATCTTAACCAGTTGGTCAAGTTGGATGAGCTTGGATTTGCTGAAGCATATATTGGTGAGCACTTCACTTTTGAATGGGAAAATATTCCTGTCCCTGACTTGTTGATAGCTCAGGCTCTGGGTATGACAAAAAATATCAGATTAGGTACCGGAGTTCACTGTATGCCTAATCATAATCCAATGATGTTGGCGCATAGGGTGGCTCAGCTAGACCATATGGCTAAGGGAAGATTTATATGGGGAGTTGGATCTAGTTCCACTCGAGGTGATTATGAAATGTTTGGATTTGATCCAGATTCAGATGACAGGCGGGCTTATACTGGAGAAACTTTAAAGGCTATTTTAGACGTCTGGCAAAACCCAGAACCCGGGTTTTATCAATCAGAACACTGGAGCTTCCGAATCCCGGAACCAGAGGATAATATTGGTTTGAGATTTCATCTCAAACCGTATACCAACCCACATCCCCCTATTGCACTTGGAGGAGGCTCACCCTATTCTGGCACTCTCGTTATTGCTGGGCAGAATGGATGGATTCCCATCAGTCTCAACCTTTTACATAATCGAGTTATAAAAACTCATTGGGAAGCAGTCACTGATGGTGCTAGTAAGTCGCATCTGGTTCCTGACAGAAATGAGTGGAGAATTGCTCGGGAAGTTTATATAGCCGACACAACTGAGGAAGCCCGAAAACATGTAATGGAGGGTGTATTAAAAAGGGATTACGAGAAATACTGGTTCAATCTTCTGTCGACAAAAGAAAATATGAAGTCAGACATTAATATGCCTGATTCAGAAGTAGATGTCGAGTATCTTATGGATAATTTGTGGATTGTAGGCAGTCCCGAGGATGCTGTTCAACAAATTCGGGAACTAAATGATGAAGTGGGGGGATTTGGCGTCTTACTGGCTATGGGTCATGAGTGGCAGCCTAAAGAACACTGGGAAAACTCGATGACCTTACTGGCAAATGATGTGATGCCTAACGTGTAATATCTCTAGCTATGATTTCATACCCCCTCAGTTATGAAATCTGCGGTTCTTTCTCCTATCATCATAGCTGCTATATTTGTATTGGCTCTTGGGCACTCGGGGACTATTGAGACGTCTGACACGCGGAGATTTTTTATGCCGTGTACTTTTCCAAACTGGTCAACAACTGAAGACTGGTCGAATTCTGGTCCCATCTTGCATGTGCCTGATATGTGATGCATCGTAAGAACATTTCGCAACATCCAGTTATCCAGCTTGGAATCATCGTTTAAAGTTTCATCGTCTGGTTCTACACGTTTTTCAGCTAGATCTTTGAAAGTTTGGGAAGATCCGATTCGGTTGGAAAGTCTTACTCCGTCTCTAAGACGTTTTCTGTCGAATTCAGAGCTTAGCATGTTGTAATCTAAATAAGGTTGAATATTTATATCTGATGACTGAAGCTTTAATTCCCCTGAACTTTCTGCTAGATAGATACCTACGGATATCACAAGAGGTCCATATTCCACAGATTGTCGTGAGTCGTCGAGACCTTTTTCTCTCCCAATTTCACGCCCAATGTCATGGTTGTAACGCATTACCATAATCATGTCATTTATATATGGTGACCCGTCTGCCGTGTAACGAAGTGCTACTTTTTGGGGCCCTATAGATTCTTTCGGTGTCTGAAAATTGTCATTTGGTTTCCACCTCGTATGGACCGTAGGGTGGTCACGCAGATTTTTTCCCACTGATGGAACATCTTTGATGACATTGATGTTTTGCTTTTTAAGTTGGTCGGATGGACCTATACCTGAAAGCATAAGTAAGTGCGGAGATGATATGGCCCCGGCACTGAGTATTATTTGGTCGGCTTCGACGGTGTACACGTCATTTCCACTACGTACCTCTACCCCTACAGCTTTATTGCCGTCGAAAATGATTCGTTTGGTTACGCAATTTGCCCGAACTGTTAGGTTAAGTCTATGTCTTGATTCACTCAAGTATCCTAGTGCAGTACTGAATCTTATTCCGTTTGGGTTGTTTAAGGGATATGGACCGACCCCTGTGGAGTCGGGATGATTATGGTCATAGTTGTCAGGAAATCCCATTTCCCTGCACGCCCTGTAAAAAGCCAGTTGATCGTTTGTTAAAGTATCAAGTTTGTGCCTGTGTACTAGGATGGGTCCTTCTTTACCGTGGAAATCTCCACTGTAGTCTAAATCTGTTTCAATTTTAATTAAGTAAGGTAATGATTTTTCGTATGTCCATTCGGAATTACCAAAGTTGGCCCATCGGTTAAAGTCGTCTGGGACAGGTCTGAGAAATACTTGTCCGTTTATCGCACTTGTTCCACCGGTAACTTTTCCCCTTGGGACTTCCATTTTTTCGGCTAGGGATGAGGCCTTACCATGGAGTTGCCAATCATGCTTCCCACCGACAGCAAGATCCGCACCAGTAGCCCACCCTCTCTTTAAATCTTCGGGGAGAGTCTCAAAGTCCGGATAGTCAGGACCTGCTTCCAGTAAAAGTACTGATTTTTTAGGGTTTTCAGATAATCTGGAAGCGACCACAGAACCTGCAGACCCAGCTCCCACCACTATGAAGTCATATCGCATGATTTTATCCCCTGCTGAGTAAAGCTATTTATTGAAGACCGCTGCACCTATGGTTAGAGCTAATGCAGGAATGTAGAAAATTCCGAGCGTTGTGAAGCTGAGAGCCACAAAAAAAATCATGACTATAGCCGCACCCCAGGAGTAAGATCTCCAACGCCATAGTACTCTCTTGTCATCCCTTCTTTCTGGAGCACCCATAATTGTCGAAACTACGGACAGGCCCGTCACAACCCACGGGAAGATTAGTGTGAGTATAACTCCGGTACCATTTAGCTCCACGAGAGTCACCTTCGTTTCAGATAGCTGATTTAAGCCTCCCGACGGGGCTACAATTTCAGCAGCTGAAAATAAAGGGATGAACATGATTATTACGGCAGATATCACCGTAGATATGTGGCTTATACCTGCCAAGATAGTTGAGGTTCTAACTCCTTCCATTACCTTGATGTCGCCTTAATGTGTTCTACCATTTGTACTAGTGCAGGTAAAGTTATTGCTGTAGGTCCCCGAAGGGCTATGTCGGCAGTGCTTGATAGAGGAGTTTCATTCGGGTTTGCCTCTATTAGGGTTCCTCCCCTTGCTTGGATATCTTGTGGAAAACTTGCCGCTGGATAAACAGTGGCGGATGTACCTACAACGATTATGCAGGTTGCTTTAGAGCTGTGTAGGAAACATGAGTCAAGTGTTCCCATGGGTATTGGTTCTCCGAACATCACGGTATCTGACTTGATTGGAGAGTCACAATCAGGACACATTGGTGGAAAGTTATTTGATCGACTTGTTATCTCAGGGACAATTTCTCCGGTTGGAAACTCAGTCTTGCTCCATCGTGTCTCACAACCTATACATCTAAGCATTGTC
Organism: SAR202 cluster bacterium; assembly: GCA_009392815.1. Lineage (GTDB taxonomy): Bacteria > Chloroflexota > Dehalococcoidia > Lucifugimonadales > UBA826. The sequence goes on along the minus strand of VFFS01000083.1, from coordinate 14,902 downwards.
CGATTGCCATGTATTTCAGTGACTGACCTAGAGCCAGCTTGGAAGTGTAGATCGTCAACATTCTGGGTTATTTGATGGTGTAAAACACCAATTTGCTCTAGCCTGACCAACGCGTAATGTCCCTCGTTTGGTATGGCCTTATCTATAGCATCTCTAAATTTGGTTCTTTCTGGGTCAATATTAGGATCTAAATTTTGTCGCCACCACGATTCTGGGTTTCTTAGGAAGTCTTTGTATCCATTTGACGAAGGTTCTCCTAATTTTGTCCAAAGTCCTCCTGGACCACGGAAAGTTGGTATTCCACTTTCGACTGAAATTCCTGCTCCAACAAGAGCTATGGTGTAGGACGAATCAACCAAACTTTGTGCAGCATCTCGTACTAAAGATTCATCAATATTAAAGTTATCTTTGGTCATTAAAATAGATTTAGAGGTTGTGTTTCATTCTTTATATGGTTGATTCTACTACCCATTAAAGTATTTTTCGGGGCTTTAGACAGGAATAATAATTCCATTGTTGACGCGGAGATTGTTGGCCACGGAGATGTATTTATTGGGAACAGAATCGAGTTCTGCAGTGGTTACAATACATTGTTTGTATTGGATGATATGCTCCATAATCTGACCCCGTCTTACAGTATCGAGTTCTGATAGCAGGTCATCCAATAGGAGTAGTGGCTCACTTTCTCGACGTTCTTTAAGATAGGCTGATTCTGCTAACTTGATGGCTAACACAGCGGTTCTTGCCTGTCCTCTCGACGCATATCGACTGGCAACATTCTGGTTTATCAATATGGACATATCGTCGCGGTGGGGACCTATCGATGTAGCACCTTGGGATATGTCTCTGGTTCTGGAGCCTTCCAGTGCTAGCAGTATTGAATTTGAAGTTGGAGTGTCGTTCTCTATTGGTATAGTAGGACGATACAGTAGCTGTAGTGATTCTTCAGCGGCTCCTAACTGGATATGAAAAGGCTTCAACAAGCTGGATAGCCTATTAACCGTAGCTATCCTACTTTTCATAATTTCACATCCATTTTCTGCCAACTGATCATCCCAGAACTGTAGCTCATCTTGGGATGATGTTCCTTCTCTGATAGATCTTAGTAGGTGATTTCTTTGTCTGTTGGATTCTTGGTAGCGCTTTAGTGCATCTAGATAGGGTTTTTCTATTTGAGAAATGAGAATATCGAGATATCGGCGTCTAACTGTCGGGTTTCCGAATACGAGATCTAGGTCATCTACTGTAAAGAGGACTGCGTTTAGGGTCCCAATTAGGTCAGATGACCGTTTTGGACTACCATTAATTCGTATATATTTCTGTGTAGCAAAGCCATCTTTATTTTCTGAATAAAGGCACTTATAGTGGATTTCTATTCTGTTTGATAATTCTCCATTGTGGGCGGTTGCACTCACTTTTGCGTAAGTAGGTTCTTGCTCAGAACTGGGAGTATAAGCATGGTTAATTAGGTCTCGTTCTACGGATGCTCTTGCTGATCTCGCCATAGCGAGGATATATAAGGCCTCTAAGAGATTGCTTTTTCCGTGTCCATTTTCTCCTGTCAGCAGTGTTAAACCTTCAGGCAGATCCAACTCTAACTGATCGTAATTGCGAAAATTTGAAATAGAGATGTTGGAGATGTGTATTGTCTATTCTCCAAGTGGACATTTGGTTAAATTAACCTATGAAATATCATAACCGGACAGTCTCGATTCTAGCACGAGGAAAAGACTGATTCTAATTAATTTTAAACAAACGATTTCTGACTGGTAACTTTTACTGTGAGATACTTTTGGGAATATCACCTAATCGTACGATTTACATTGAAGGAGTCAATTATTGAAGAAATCAAAAGTACTTGCTCTTGCAGGTGGGGTCGGTGGAGCAAAATTAGCATTAGGTTTTAATTTAATTCTCGATGAAGACACCCTTGTTATTGTTGTGAATACTGGGGACGATGAAGAATTTTATGGTTTGCATGTTTCCCCTGACCTGGACACAGTTATGTATACCCTTGGAGGTATCGCTAATCCTGACACCGGTTGGGGAATAACTGGGGAAACTTTTCGCTCTTTAAAAAGACTGCAGCAGTACGGAGCGGACACTTGGTTTAATCTAGGTGATATGGATATGGCGACACATATAAGGAGGACGCAATTATTGGGGCAAGGCAATACCCTCTCTCAAGTTACCAACAGTTTGTGTTCGTCGTTAGGTATTGCTCCTTCTATCTATCCGATGACTGATCACAGACTCAGGACCATTGTAGTCACTGAAGTAGGTAATATGTCATTTCAGGAGTATTTTGTAAAAAACAGATGCGAACCCCAAGTAATATCTCTCAAGTTTGATTTATCTTCAGAATGTGCTCCTTCTCCCGGTTTTATGAAAGCTTTAAAAGCTAGTGATTTGCTGGTGTTTTGTCCATCAAATCCATTTTTGAGTATCGACCCTATTCTGGCAGTGCCTGGCGTCCGTGAGAAAATTAAGGGTTTCCAGGGCCCCCGAATAGCGGTAAGTCCTATTGTGGGTGGAGAGGCAATAAAAGGGCCGGCTGGGAAGATATTGGAAGAGCTTGGACATGAAGTTTCCTGTGTTGGTGTGGCAAAGCGATATGTGGATATTTGCGATATTTTCATTATCGATAGAATGGATGCTCATCTAGCCACCTTGATTGAAAAACTAGGGATGAGGGTTGTTGTAACTAACACAATAATGGGCAGCGATGAGGAAAAAAGGAAATTGGCCCAAGAAATATTAAGTCTGGATTATTAGTAGATGCCCGCAGTTACCATTTTGATTCCCGTTAAGGAACCGCATCATTCTAAGACTCGGCTGTCAGGGCTGCTTAACTCTTCACAGCGTTCAAAACTTACCTTAAATATGCTCCTAAGGGTTATAAAAGCGTCGGTCAGTTCAAGTGTTGTAGATATCGTTGTTGCAGGTGGGACCTTTAACCCTCTTAAGCAGTTGATTAAGGAGCGAGCATTTCCATCTGTTAGATGGGTTGATGTCCTGGGACGGGATCTAAATAACGATGTTGAATTGGCTTCAGCTGTCATAAGAAATTCTGGAAGAGCCTATATTTATATACCTGGAGATGTCCCATTCATATCTAGAGATGATATTGAAGAAATCATCAAATCGTCTGAAGATGGTAAAACTATAGTGTTTGTTCCTTCTGAATCTGATGGTGGAACTAATGCTATGTTGGTTCCTGCTGAAATTACTTTCAAACCCCATTTGGGAGTAGATAGCCTTAAAAAACATTGTGAATACGCTGAACGAAATACTTGGGCATACAGAATTATAAGGCCGTCTGGATTAGCTCTAGACTTGGATACTGAGCGGGATTTGGAACATTGCGAGGAAATAGAATCGGGATTCTTAGACAGGTTAGGAGCGTTACATGAAGGCATGCTTGAGTGACCTAAAATGACAAATAAACTAAAGATTGGGATCTTATTACCTACCAGAGGGATACTGATGGAGGGAAGTCAACCTGATGATATTGAACAAATTATCTCCATGGCAGTTACTTCTGAGAAAGCAGGTATAGATTCAGTATGGGTGGGTGACAGTCTTACAGCAAAACCAAGACTGGAGCCACTTACTACCCTTTCAGCTATAGCTTCACGAACTTCCTTGGTGCGTCTTGGAACTGCAGTGATGCTAGCGCCCTTAAGGCATCCCCTTTCGCTCGCTCATGCAGCTACCACAGCCGACTTAATTTCCGGTGGGCGTATTATCCTTGGGATGGGAGTTGGAGGTGCCTTTAACGAGGCTCAAAGAACTGAATGGATGAATGCTGGAATCGATCCACATCAAAGGGCTACTCGATTTGAGGAGATACTAGAGATTTTTAAACCGTTGACGCGTGGGGAATCTGTTACATTTCATGGACGACATTTTGACTTGGAGAATGTTTCCATTAAGCCTGTATCACCACAGCCAAACGGAGTACCCGTTTTGGTGGCAGCACACGGACGATCGAAGTTGGAACGACAATTTCAGAGAGTTACATTGGGCGATGGATCGATATCAATATCTGATTATCCAGAAGAATACTCTCATGGGTTGGAAAGAATAAAATATCATGCTGATAAGCAAAACATTGAAAACTCTACCCTTGAAAAAACTTTTTATATGACTCTTAATATGGGTCAAGACAGAGCATCAGCGAAAGAAGAAGCGGATAAGTTTCTTAAACTTTACTACGGGATCAATATTTGGCAGGATCGATGGGGACCATGGGGTCCTACGGAAGAAGCCATAAGCAGGATCGATAGCTATCACAGTTCAGGAGCCCAAACGGTCATAGTGAGATTCGCATCATTTGACCAGGAAAGACAGTTAGATATTTTTTTAAATGATGTTTTGCCTTATGTTGGAGTATGTTAATTACTACGCATCATCATCGTAGAAGGGTCGCTGTTGAATCATCGCCAAAAAGTCGTCCTCAGACAGGACTGGTATACCAATACGTGCAGCGTCTGATAATTTAGACCCTGCTTCTTCTCCCGCGATTAGGTAGTTTGTTCGGCTTGATACGGAACCGCTCGCACTTCCCCCTAATTCTTTGATTAGGTTTTGTATTTCAGAACGACTGAATTGTTGTAGTCGACCAGTTACGCAAAATCTCATATCGCGCAGGACTTGCTCCTGTGCCTGTGACAATCCTGTGTCGTTTTTTTCTTCCATGTTAAGTCCTGCTCGAATTAACTTGTCTATCAGTAATAAATTGGTGGCTGATTGGAAGTAAGTTGTGAGACTTTTAGCAATTTTTGGTCCTATATCAGGTATATCGGTTAGGGATTCTTCGGAGGCTTGCATAATTTTTTCCATATTGCCAAATCGATTGGAGATATTCTCTGCTACCTCAGTACCTATGTGTGAGATGCCTAGTGCTACCAAAAGTCTGGACAAGGGTCTATCTTTGCTGTCAGAAACGGCGCCAATTATATTGGAGGCGCTTTTCTCACCCATTCTCTCCAGTTTTGTGAGTTGTTCTTTTCGTAGGGTGTAAAGATCTCCAACGTCTGTTATCAACCCACTTTCTATAAGTAATGTACCTATTTTCCCTCCAACTCCATCAATGTCCATTGCAGATTTACTTACGAAATGCTCAACGAGTCTAACTAGCTGTGCGGGGCAAGAATTATTCCTACAGTACAGTGCTGATTCCTCGGCTTCTCTAATTGTTGGGGAGCCGCAGCTCGGGCATAGCTGAGGCATCAAAAATTTCTGTTCGGTTCCATCTCGACGAGTCTTTTGACTACTCACTACCTGAGGGATGACTTCCCCAGCCCTCTCTACCACGACACTATCCCCAATTCTGAGATCTTTGCCCTCTATATAATCTTCGTTGTGTAGTGTTGCTTGTTTTACGGTCACACCACCTACGTTTACGGGTTCAAGTACCGCGTAAGGATTAATTGTTCCAGTTCTACCCACATTGACGCGTATGTCTAAAAGTTTGGTTATGGATTGTGTTGATGGGAATTTGTAAGCAATGGCCCATCTAGGTTCTCTTCCCAACGTACCTACATGTTGTTGATAGTCAAAACTGTCTATCTTTATAACAACTCCATCGCAGTCATAGTCGATCGAATTCCTGTTGTGGACCCATTTTTGGTGGAATTCAATTGCATTTTTTATATTGGGAGCCAATTGATTAAATGGATTTATTTTGAATCCCAAAGTCTTTAGGTACTCCAAGCTTCTAATATGTGTTTTAGGAATTGGGAAGTCTCCTTCTACCCAACCTAGACCGTAGATGAATATATCCAGCGGTCTCTGAGCGGTGATACTTGAATCAAGTTGCCTGAGAGATCCGGCTGCTGTGTTTCTTGGATTTGCATATGTATCAAGACCGTTTTCTTCCCGGTACTCGTTAAATTTCCTGAACTCGGATTTTGGAAAAAATACCTCTCCTCTCACTTCAAATCTAGAAGGATAGTCTCCTATAAGTTTTAGAGGGATGCTTCGTATAGTTCTAAGGTTGGAAGTAATGTCTTCACCCGTTGCACCATTTCCTCTCGTTGCTCCTTGAACAAACAGGCCATTTTCATAAACCAAAGCCACTGCTAGACCGTCAAATTTTAGTTCGCAGGCAAGTTCGAATTTATTGGATTCAATTAATCCTGCCATTCTTTCATGCCAGGCATGGAGGTCATCGTCATTAAAAGCGTTGCCTAAACTTAACAAGGGTACTTGGTGACTAATCTGAGAAAATTCTGTCAGTGGTTCTGAGCCGACGCGTTGAGTTGGTGATTGGGGAACTACTAGATCTGGATGCTCTTTCTCAATTTCCACCAGTTCTCGCATCAACTCGTCATACTCTCTATCTCCAATCTCAGGATCGTTATCGACAAAGTACAACCGATTATGGCGTTCAATTTCTGAACGCAATTCATCAATTCTATGTTGAAACATGTTCTTATTCATGAGATCTGAGTTTCTTGTCCCTGTTGCTTCATGTTATACACCTAATGACTGGCTCTCAATAGCTAATTCGCTACTTCATATTAATTGGCTTCTGTTTAGCTGCTAGACTGCTGCTGCACTGAAATATATACTCGATTGTGTGTTAATTGTGTTTTCTACTATTTTTGAAAGTGACATCAGATAAGTGCCATACACCGCAAAGATCCAGGATTTCATAGATAAGTATCCAGCCTTAAAAGCTATTGGTAACACGCCTCTCGTCGAGCTTGATATCCCCAACGAGATAGCTGATATAGGGGAAGCCTCAATTTATGCAAAATTTGAGCACTTGAACCCAGGTGGTTCTATCAAAGATAGACCCGTACTACGTATGCTTGCTGAAGCAATAATTGACGGAATTTTAACCCCAGGGAAAACTATACTGGATGCTACTTCCGGTAACGCAGGAATAGCTTATGCGATGATAGGAGCAATACTAGGATATCCCGTTGAACTTGTTATGCCAGAAAACGCTAGTGAGGAGCGTAAAAAGCGCTTAATCGCCCATGGTGCTAATCTCGTCTTTACGGATGCTCAAAAAGGTTATGATGAGGCCTTATATGAGGTGAAACGGAGGTTTCAAAAGAATCCTGATAAATACTTTTATTGTGACCAGTACAGTAATTTGAATAATCCGTTGGCCCATTATGAAACTACGGCGGTAGAGCTATTGGATCAAGCTCCATTCATTACACATTTTGTTGCAGGGGTAGGTACTGGAGGAACAATTAGTGGAATAGGCAGGCGCCTCAAGGAAACAAATCCTGATATAGAGATTATTTGCATAGACTTTGAAGAATGGCCCGGTGTCGAAGGTCTTAAACCTTTGAGCGACGGTCATATCATTCCTGAGACGTTTGATAAGTCAGTAGTTGACCAGATGTTAACTATTGATACTTTGAAAGCATACAAAGTTTCTAGTGCGATGGCAGAAAAGGGTATGTTTGCAGGACAATCTTCCGGAGCCTATTTGCTGGGAGCTATTGAGATTGCAAGATCGCTAAAATCTGGAAATATAGTCACAATATTTAATGATATTGGTGAGCGTTATTTTTCAACCTCCATGTGGGGCTGATATATTTTGGATTGAGAATAATAGTCGTGAGAAAAGGGGTGAATTGCCATGCAATTTTTAACAGATAAACAGATAAGTTCCCTTAAAGATATCGATACTCCCACTATAGCCAATGCTGTGGAAACTCATCCTACAAGATTAAATACAGAAGGGTTTATGGGTTGGAATATACGATGCCAGTTCCCTGACCTTGGCGTAATGGTTGGTCAGGCTGTAACCGCCACTTTCAACACGACAACTACAGGCAAGCCCCGGAGTAGAAGTTTGTGGTATGAGTGTCTACAGGCCATTAATGATATGTCTGTTCCAGCGGTTATTGTTGCGAAAGATGTGGGCCCAAGGCCTTTCCATGGGTGTCACTTTGGAGATGGTATGGCTAATGTCGCAAAAAGAGTAGGAGCTGTAGGTTTAGTTACGGATGGCGGTGTGAGGGATGCAGAAACAGTTCATGATATGGGATTTCACATGTTTTCAATCGGACTGGTCCCAGCCCACGGAAATTTTGGACTTGATGAAACTATGGTTCCAGTAGAAGTGGGGGGTGTCCTTGTAAATCATGGAGATGTAGTTCACGCTGATATGAATGGGGTGGTGGTTTTCCCAATAGAACTAACAGACTACGTTATTGAAGAGTCAGCAAAGGTTACCAAGCGTGAGTCTGAGCAATTTGATTGGGTTAACAGTGAAGACTTCTCACTGGAAAAAATGATTGAAAGAGGTTGAATCCTAGCTCCTCATCTACTTAAACATCGAGATTTGCTACTTCCAAAGCGTTGGTTTGTATGAAATTACGTCGAGGCTCCACTTCGTCACCCATTAGTCGTTCAAATTCGTCGGATGCCTGCCCGAAATCCTCAACGTTGACCTGGAGTAATGTTCTTGACTCTGGGTTCATTGTGGTTTCCCACAATTGGTCTGCGTTCATTTCACCTAGGCCTTTGTACCGCTGCAAATTGACGTTTCTCTTGCCGTCAAGTTGATCCATTAGCTCTTCTCGCTCAGACTCTGTATATACGTATTGCTCTTTCCTACCCACATTGATTTTATATAGAGGGGGCTGTGCTATGTAGAGGTGTCCGTGCTCAACCAGTGGTCTCATGTGTCGGAAAAAGAACGTTAGGAGTAGTGTGCGGATGTGTGATCCGTCTACGTCGGCGTCGCACATTATTATTATTCTATGGTATCGGAGTTTTTCCAGATCAAATCCAGTTCCTTCCTCTTCAACTCCAACTCTTGAATCGACTCCTGCACCTATTGCTGTGATCATGGATCGTATTGCGTCATGGGAGACAATTTTGTCAGGTTGAGCTTTCTCAACGTTGAGAATTTTTCCCCAGAGCGGAAGAATGGCTTGAAATCGCCTGTCTCTTCCCATCTTGGCTGTTCCCCCTGCTGAGTCTCCCTCAACCAGATATATTTCGCAAAATTCAGGATTTTTCTCTGAACAATCGGCCAGTTTTCCCGGTAGTCCGCCACCGTCCATAGCGTTCTTTCGGATTATCAGTTCCCGTGCCTTACGGGCAGCTTCTCTTGCCCTCTGGGAAGTCATGCATTTATCAATGATTGACCTACCTTCTCTGGGATTGTCCTCTAGGAATATTTGGAGTGCCTCACCGAGTACTGTCTCTACTTGTGTGCGTGCTTCAGGATTACCAAGTTTGTTTTTGGTTTGACCTTCGAATTGAGGGTCTTTAAGTTTTACACTTATAACTGCGGTTACTCCCTCTCTAACATCTTCCCCAGAAAGATTAGGTTCGTTGTCTTTTATCAGCTTCTGCTTGCGCCCGTAATCGTTTAACACACGGGTTAATGCAGACCTGAAACCAGTGACGTGGGTTCCTCCGTCCTCCGTATTTATGCAGTTGGCAAACGCATAGACGAATTCACTGAATGTATCGTTATATTGAAGTGCAACTTCGACCTTGGTTCCATCTAGATCTTTTTCAACATAGATTGGATTTTCGTGGACAACCCCTCTATTCTGATTGAGGCCTCGAACAAAGCTGGATATTCCTCCATCAAAGTAGTACGTTACTTCATTGTTTGGCCACCGACTGGAATGCCACTCACTTCTGAACGTAATCTGCAGCCCCTTGTTGAGGTATGCCATTTCTTTGAATCGATTAGATAAGACATTGAAGTCGTACACTAATTCCCCAAATATCTCTGTATCTGGCATGAATTCAATAGCAGTTCCAGTATGACCCGAGGAGCCGTTTTGAAGGGCTTGGGATGTCATTTCAGTAGAGGTGATACCTCTGGAATATTCTTGTTCATATAAACTTCCGTCTCTGGTAACGTAAGCTCTAACCCATATGGACAGAGCGTTTACTACAGAGGCTCCGACACCGTGTAGTCCTCCGGAGACGGCATAGGCCTTACCTCCAAATTTCCCCCCTGCATGAAGAGTGGTCATAACGGTCTCTAGGGCTGTCATTCCTGTTGTGGGGTGTTTATCAACAGGAATACCTCGTCCATCGTCTTCTACTCTTACTGAACCGTCTTCTCTGATAATCACATTTACGGATGAGCAATATCCAGCCATGAATTCGTCGACGCTATTGTCAACAATTTCATAAATCAAATGATGTAGGCCACGTTGGTCAGTACTTCCTATGTACATTCCAGGTCGTTTCCTAACCGCTTCCATTCCTTCCAGGACCTGGATATCACTTGCGGAGTATTCGTCGTCTCCCTGCTGTTTAAGTGTTGCCATCTAATGACGCTCCCAGTTTTCTTGATAAAGACAATTGACTTATGAATTCTGTGGTGCTCTTTTTATTCGTTGCCGCAGAATATTGCATCTATCTTTGGTGCTATTTTTTACCAATACCTGTGTTATCACAGCTGTTGTGTTGAATCGGACAGCTTAATCTGAATGATGAATGCCACGAACGGCCACAAGCCCACTTTTATGGTGATTCCAAGGGGTATAAAACACAAGCATTTTCAGTGCCAAAATTATAGCAAAACTGAGGTATTCCCACAAGAACAAATTGTGCCTGCGCAAATAGCAGTATTTCATGTTGTTTTAAGTACTATATTTTCTACTAAATTCGTTCAGACATTAACATTAGATGTTGGACACTGATAGAATGTTCGCCCGCAGCCAATCCTGAAATGTGGATGGTGAGCTTGGTTTAAAGATTAATTTGGCATGACCGACTTGTTCGGTTGTTCCTTGATATGTCGATTGATAGAGCTCCCTATTTCGCACAAGGATTTAGGGAGTTTTTTATTTGGATCAGAGATGCTCATAGGAAATATAACGGATGTCCCGGGAATAAAAGTAGGTCATTGGACACACAAAAGTGCCTTGACTGGTTGTACTGTGGTTTTGTGTGGAGAAAATGCAGTGGGGGGAGTTGATGTGAGAGGTTCATCACCTGGGACTAGGGAGACAGATATTCTTGGTTCTGATAAGCGTGTTGAAGTTGTTAACGCCTTCATGTTGAGTGGTGGGAGTGCCTATGGACTTGCAGCCGCAGATGGAGCTATGAAATATCTGGAGGAGATTGGTGACGGTTTCAAGGTAGGGAGGAATGTGGTTCCGATTGTCCCATCCGCTATTATTTTTGATTTGGGTGTAGGGGATCCATCTGTTAGACCGGATAGTTCCTCTGGATACCAAGCTTGTGGATTAGCCTCTCAGGGTATTTTCTCACAGGGCAATGTAGGTGCAGGTATGGGAGCCACTGTGGGGAAAGTGTTGGGTGCTAATAGATCGGTAAAAGGTGGTCTCGGTTCCGATTCAGTAAGGCTTTCGAATGGATTTACTGTGGGTGCGCTAGTAGTCGTTAATGCTATCGGTAGTATTCATGATCCGAATAATGGCGATCTTATTGCGGGCCCAAGAAGTCCTGATGGCAGTATGGTGAGCGCATCTGATGTTCTAATTTCCTGTGATGAAATAAATGAAGGAGACATAGGAGTAAATACCACGATAGGAGTGGTCGCTACCGATGCAACATTGACTAAGTCTCAAGCGAATCGACTGGCTTCCTCTGCTCATGATGGCTTAGCACTATCAATAAGGCCAGCACATCTCATAGGAGACGGCGATACTATATTTGCAGTTTCAACCGGAAGAGAAAGTCGCCATGATCAAGAGGTTGTCACCAGTTATACCTTGAATAGAATAATTGCTGCCACTATAAAGTGCACATCCCAGGCAATTGTGAATGCTATCCGATCAGCAACTAGCATACCTGATGTTCCATCTGCCCAAGAACTAAACCAATCAGGAAATTTGTGAGATTGTAATCATGGGACTTGATAGGAATTCTAAGATTGGCATTATAGGATCAGGATTTGTGGGGGGGTCCCTGGCAGTTGCTCTTTCAAGAGTTGGTTACAATGTTGTTGCAGCTTCTAGCCGAAGATTTGTCTCCGCTGAGGCGTTAGCTAAGCGCATTGGAGGCTGTAAGGCATTTGGTAACTCTCAAGATGTTATAGATGTTTCAGACGTTGTTTTTCTTACAACCCCTGATGATCTTATTAAATCGATATCGGAAGATCTTTTGTGGAGAAACAAACAGGCCGTCATTCATTGCTCAGGAGCCGCTAGCCTTGATGTATTTGACCATTTGGAGAACGTAACGCCGGGTGCTTTTCATCCCCTTCAGGCCTTTATGTCAATTGATGAAGGATCCGAGAGTTTTTCAGGTATAACTTTTGGTATAGAGGGTGGAGAAGAAATAGCTTCTTTTCTCGAAGAAATGGCGAAGAACCTTAATGCTCACCCTGTATTTTTGACGTCGGAAGATAAAGCCCTGTACCACATGTCCGGTGTAATGCTGGGAGGCTTACTCACGGAGTATGCCGCTATCACAACACAGTTATGGGAAGACATAGGACGATCTAGATCGGATGGAATTCGAGCACTGTTGCCAATGATGCGCCAGGTGGCAAACAATCTCGAAAGGTTTGGGCTGCCTGAGGCTGTCGCAGGTCCATACGCAAGAGGGGATGTAGGAACTGTTCGTAAGCATCTTGAGGCTTTGCGAAAAAGAAAGCCTGAGCTTATGGCTTTTTATTGTGAATTGGCTCTTGCTGGCATGGGACCGGTGGAAGAGAAACAGGTTTTGGATGAGACTACACGTGACGAAATAATCAATGTTTTAAAGGAAGGGCTAGCGTTAGCACGCAATGTCCGGTTTGTTGAGGAAGGGAAAGAGGGATAAGAATGAGACATTCGATCAGGCGATTTCAGAAGATGAGAGACGATGGAAATCCGATACCAATGATGACCGCGTACGACTATACATCTGCATATGCTGTTGAAAAAGCTGGAGTACCAATAATATTGGTTGGAGACAGTTTGGGGCAGGTCATATTAGGGCATGACTCCACAGTGCCTGTAACGATGGATGACATGATTAGACATATTCAGATGGTTGTTAGAAGTACAGAAAAGTCCCATATTGTGGGAGACCTTCCCTTTATGAGTTATCAAGTTTCAGAGGAACAAGCAATCTGCAATGCAGGAAGGTTATTAAAAGAGGGTGGATGTCAGTCGGTCAAATTGGAGGGTGGTAGATCTATATCAAAAACAGTTAAAAAGATTGTTCAAGTGGGAATTCCGGTAATGGGTCATTTAGGATTGACTCCTCAGTCGGTAAATCAGATGGGTGGATATAGAGTTCAGGGTCGCTCTCCTGAAGAATCGCAGATATTACTGGAAGACGCTCTAGCGATTCAAGAATCAGGAGCATATGCCATTGTGTTAGAACTTGTGTCGTCAGAAGTCGCTGAAATGGTAACCGAGAAATTATCTATTCCAACCATCGGGATTGGCTCAGGTGCTGGTTGTAGCGGGCAGGTTCAAGTATTTCACGACATTCTCGGTTTGATTCCTGATTTCTCCCCAAAACATGCACGTCGTTATGCTGATGTGGGCGTAATGATTCAAAATGCAGTTGAGTCATATGTGTCTGATGTCATGGATAAAAAGTTTCCATCGGATGAGGAAAGTTTTTGAACATCCAGATAAATGGTTAGGTTGCTGGAATGAAAATAATTGAAACCGTTGCCGAGTTCCGACAGGAATGGGCTAATCTTAAAGAACTTGAAAGTTTGTCGCTTGGATTGGTACCTACTATGGGGTTTTTACATGAGGGACATATCTCTCTTGTAAAGAAATCTGTTTCACAGAATGATGTTACGGCCGCCACGATTTTTGTTAATCCAACTCAGTTTGGTGAAAATGAAGATTTTGAGGATTATCCTAGGGATATGAAGTCTGACCTTGATTTTCTTGATTGTGAAGGAGTAGATATTGTTTTTGTTCCTTCCCTGGAGGAAATGTACCCGGAAGGTTTTGAAACTTCAATAAATGTAGGTTCAATTGCCACACGTTTGGAGGGAAAATATAGGCCAGGACATTTTAGTGGCGTTGCAACAGTGGTTTGTAAATTGCTTTCTATATGCAGGCCAGATAGAGCTTATTTTGGGCAAAAAGATGCTCAACAATGTGCAGTAATTATGGCTCTCAATAGAGATCTGTGTCTCGGAAGTGAAATTGTTGTCGGTGAAACGATACGATCATCCGACGGTCTTGCTCTTAGTAGTCGAAACTCGTACCTCTCAGACAGTGAAAGGGAGAAGGCCCTATCTCTAAGTAGTGGATTGTTTGCTGCAAGAAAGCTATGGAGATCAGGAGAGAATGCATCCGATCGCTTGAGGTCCGTTGTCCTAAATGAGATTTTATCCGGGAATTCAGAAGTTCCTGTAGAGATTGATTACGTCAGTGTCGCTGATAAAAATACTTTCATGGAGATTGACCGCATTGAGGAAGCTGGAAATGCAATTATTCTTGTGGCTGCCAAGATTGGTACGACGCGACTAATTGATAATGTTGCTCTTGTCTAAAATCGCATGATTGGTTTGTTAATGCATTTTGATGACCAGTTAATTTTATATAGGAACAAAAAAATCACAAAATACAATATGATTCACCTGTTCGGAGTTGCACAATCTGACTTACTGAGTAACGGAGTTTATGTTGAATATAGTTCTAACAAACGATGATGGGATTAACTCTCCAGGATTATGGGAGGTTGCCAAGTGTCTATCGAAAATATGTAATTTGACAGTTGTTGTTCCTGATCGAGATCAGAGTGGACAAGGTGTTTCTTTAACTTTACTCAGGCCGTTGTCTGTGGAGAAGGTACAGTCCCGAGTTAAGGGTGTAGAAAACGTTTATACAGTAGATGGGACTCCCGCTGATTGCGTGATAATGGCGGCAGGGCATATTTGTTCTGAAAAAATAGATTTGGTTGTTTCCGGTATCAATCAGGGAGCTAATCTTGGCTTAGATGTTTTCCATTCCGGTACCTTCGG
>VFFS01000082.1 GCA_009392815.1 SAR202 cluster bacterium | reverse complement strand
TCTGGTTGAAGATGTCGTGCATATTGTTTTATACAGGCCCGAAATTCCTTACAACACCGGCAACATAATTCGACTCTGTGCGAATGTTGGGGCGGAATTGCACTTAATTCACCCTATCGGTTTTGATTTAACAGAATCCAAGTTACGGCGTGCCTCTTTAGATTATTCTGATTTAACTGTGGTCACCCATCATAAAAATTATCAGGCTTACTTGGATAAGTTTCCCAGCCGAAGAATATTTGCTACCTCTGCTTGGTCAAAGAACTTTTACACAGAACATGAGTATGGAGACAACGATTCGTTCCTTTTTGGACCTGAATCGGCAGGCCTACCTGAAGAGATTGTTGGAACGATACCACCTGAAAGAAGAATACTGGTACCAATGGCTCCTGGGAATAGAAGCTTGAACATTGCTAATTCTGTTTCCGTAATTGCCTACGAGTCATGGCGTCAGCGTGGATTTGAAGGTGCAGGGCCGCCGAGGGAGTAGACAAATTTAGTGTGGACAGCTGGAAATATATCCAAGATACTGGCATACAGAAATTAGGGTGAAGGGGAAATTATGGGAAGAGCAAACTGGCATTACGATCATCCTCCAGCCTGTACATGTGCGGATTGTGCTCGTGAGAGACTGAGAAAGCCAAAGTCACTGTTCGGTATTATAAAAGAGCTAATATTCAGGATATTTAAAAGGACCTCAAGGTAGTTGGGATTTGTATCTATAATTGGAGTAACAAGTGATTTCTGTACCTAGTAATTTTGTCGATGAAATGATTGAACATGCCGTTCAAGAAAATCCCAATGAGTGCTGTGGAATCTTAGCTGGTAAAGACGGACTCATCTCCGCTCTGTATCGTGTTAGAAATAGCACGCCAAGCCCGTATAGATATGTAATGGACCCGAAGGATCAGATGAATGTTATGAAAGAGTCGGATGAGCTTGGACTGGATCTCATGGCTTTCTACCATTCTCATACCCATAGCCCTGCATATCCGTCTGAAACTGATACAAGGATGGCAGTGGAGTCAGGATGGGTAGATTTTTGCTATGTCTTGGTTTCTCTTGAGAAACAGGAGCCAGAAGTAAGGTTTTATATGGTGGATGCTAAAGGTGATATTTCCAACGAAGAGTTTGAGATAATTAATAGCACCAGCTAATGTCGAAGTCCACTAGTCTCACTTAGTGTTGGGATCACTTTGTAGTAATACATTTCCTTCGCTGGATATAACTATTCCATCATCAATTTCTAGATACAGACGACTTCCTGGATTGGGGCTTCCTGGTGTTTCGCCAAGTGGGAATATATCCACCTTTAATTTTTTTGGTTCTATTTCCAAAATCCCGACAGTTCCAAGACGTACTTCTTTATGCTGGGGGAATGTGATACTTCCGGAGTTTATTAGGACTATTCCTTCTCTATATTCCAGTCTTTCTTGATGCGTATGACCCGAAATCATTATATCAACGTGCTTTGGGAATAGTTTCTGTAGCTCTTTAATGGGACGAAACTGGCCTTCTAAACTGTGTATCATCCCTATGATCCAGCCCTGGGTCTCCAAAATCTGTACCTCATTCATTCGAGGATCTGGGATAGGGTCGTTATTTCCTGTGGAACAAATAACAGGAGCAAATTGTTCACACCAATCTAGGACGATGGGAGAAGTTAGATCCCCACCATGCATAATGAGATCTACACTTGACAGAAATTTTTCAGGTAATGGGCCAAGCTCACTTAAGTCGCGAATCTGTCCCGGTAGATGTGTGTCGGTAATAAGTCCAATACGCATTATGGAAATGTAGTCTTTGAGGAATATTTATTCAATATCAACTTGAGCTCGTTTATTATCCGGTTGATTTGTTTATTTAATAACTACCTGGTCGGATTGGAATGTTTTTATTCCCTCCCAATCATATTCCACCCCTAGTCCGGGGCCCTGGGGAACGTCAACACAACCATTTTCATCCACTGACTCAAGTTGGTCGGAATATCCGCAGCTGTAAACAGGTGGATTTGCAATGTTTGATAACTTAGGATGAACAAGGCCCATCTCATAGAAATTGGAATTTCTCATAGCAGCCATGCAGTGTCTCTGAGCAGGACCAGCTATGTGTAATTCTAGGTCCATACCAAAACCCTCTGCGGCGTGGGCGACTTTCATAGTTCCGGTTATTCCGCCATCATATTCCGGATCTGCTCTCCAAAAATCGGTGGCTTCCGCAATGGCCATATCTGTGTGTGCTTCTACTAAGTGAATATGCTCCCCTTGTAGAAGAGGGGTTTTGATCATTTTCTTTAGTTGTTTGTGAGCGTAGAGAGACACTCCCCCGTCTCTCATAGGATCTTCATACCAGAAGAAATTTTCTTCGTCACATGCTCTTCCTACAGCGAGTGTGTCCGCAAAAGTGTCATAGACGCAGCAGGGATCAATCATGAGAGCCATTTTTTCGCCCACCCTGGATCCTACGGCGTGTACGGTATCTATTTCTCTTTGTATATTCGCATCTGCCCAGGAATGTATTTTGAATCCTTTGTATCCTATTTGAAGACATTGTTCTGCAAAGTCCGCATATGCTTCGGGGCTGTT
>VFFS01000081.1 GCA_009392815.1 SAR202 cluster bacterium | reverse complement strand
GGATTCTACTGTTTTCTCTATCGCAGACATAAACTAACCCTGTTGGGTCTATTGCTACACCGTGTGGAATCATAAATTCGCCAGGGCCTGTACCTCTTTCTCCCCAGGATGTAATTAATTGCCCTTGTGGTGTGAAATGGTGTACTCGCGAGTTTCCATAACCATCTGTGACATATATGGAGCCGTCCAGGCCTATGGCAACATCAGTAGGTTGGTTGAATGGCTCTCCACTTTGAAGAGGAGCAGGCTTGTCAGGTGTACCGATAACCATCAATTCTTTACCGTCTGCAGTCCATTTTCTGACAGTGTGGTCAGTGTTATCTGTAGTCCAGATTGAGTCATCAGGACCCACCTCGACGTGATGGGCTCTTTTGAAAACATCCTCTCCCCATGTGTCCAGGATTTCTCCGTCCTTATTTAGAACTATCATTGGGTGATCACTTCTGTTGTAGGCGAAGATTCTGTCTTGGCTGTCTACTGCCACTCCCACAACATGGTTCCATTCCCATCCATCCGGTAGGGGAGCCCATCCGGGGACACTTTCATAGACATATTCGCCGTAACTTACTCTCAGTGGCTCGTCAGACATATTTTCCTCCCATACTTTTCTTAAAAGATTTATTCCTAATTAATCGTCGTTGTTGAGGAAGCCTATTCTAGACTTTTTCCATGCTCAAGGTAAGTGCTGTCTACAGATCTTTGGAATTTCAATAATTTGAGTTACCCCTTGGTACGAAATTGACACTGAGTTTGTTATCCCGATAAACTTTCTTCAATAAATAGTTTTCAGGAATAATTGATATCCTGTAGGAGGATCAAATGGCGAAATATAGTTGTGGTGACTGCGGTATGGAAGTTCATCCTATTAGTTGTGGGAAGTGCGGTACCGAATTGACCCATGTGAATATTGAGAAGGATGACGGTACGACTGTTGGTGTTGCAGAGTGTTCAAATGGTTGTGGCAAAATAAAGTCACCAATGTGCTGTGGGCACGATATGGCGGCTGCAGACTAGATCTAACCGTCTAAGTACAATTTCAAAACGGGCTGTGCGATAGTCAGCCCGTTTTGATTTTATGAATAGTTTGATAAGAGGTATTTTCGAGGGAACACAATGTGGTTTCTCATAAACCAGTACTCCTTGGTGTTCGCACTCTTATTCATCGGACCCGTATCATGGATTGTTGTTTCAAGAGCTCTTGATTGGAAGTGGGGAACCTTATCTCTGGTTTTCTTTTGTATTGGGGCTTTGATTTTCTTTTTTACTCAGTCATCTAAATCTAGTCTGATCGACACAAGAGGTGAATGGGATAATGCTCTCTCTTCAGGTGCTCCGATGTTGGTGGAACTTTACTCTGATTATTGAATTGGATGCCTAGCCATGAAACCTGCCGTTGACAGGTTAGAATCCCGTATCAAGGACGAATGCAAGGTTGTAAGAATAAGCGTTCATAGTGAACTTGGTACCTATATCAAAAATGAATTTGGATCTAACACTGTCCCCACTTTTTTGTTTTTTGATTCGAAAGGTAGAGAGCATTTAAGAAAGTATTCTGTACCCACCTATGTTCAAATCATGGATGCTATCGATACACAAAAATAACTACTTCTAGAGTTTTAGTATTTTTTTGTCAGCGCTTGTTCTGCCGTATTCCTCAAAGCTATTGACCCCAATCCCAGCAGTACGCACATAGCTGAAAGTACTAATAGCCCGGTATTGAATCCTCCCAACAAGTCCGATGAGATTCCCAATAGAACGGGGCCTAAAACACCCCCGATTTCTCCTGAGGTGAAATAGAGACCTCCGGCTGCCCCAGTTTTTTGGGACCCTGCAGCATCTATCAGCAGCAACATGATAATGGGCATGATTCCCCTGGAGGCTACCCCCTGCAGCGCTAGATTCATCCACAAGAGTGGCCCGCTATCTAGAAGAACAAGGAATACCGATGTGGAGGCTGTTATTAGAAAGCCTAGAATTAGGAACTTTCTCCGGCTGCTTGCTTTTACTATTTGCGGGACCACTACCGCTCCTATTGCTCCCATGGCCACTGGAATAGCGGCTAGGGTTCCGGCACGGGAAAGGGAAATTCCTTTGTCTGTAAGTATTGCTGGCATCCAGTTATTTGTGCCGTGGTTGAATAGAAACATACCTAGAACTATCAGAAGTGTGATTTTTATTAAGGAAATATTTAACAGTTCCGGAAAGACTTTCATGCTTCCCAACAGATCTTTACTTTTCTCATCGCTTGAGTTTGAAGGATGTTCCTTAGCGATTATTAGCCATACGATAGCGGTTGCCAGAGCTACCCCTGAAAATACGGACAAGGTCCATCTCCAGCTGTATTGGAGGATTGGCATTAGAATGCTATTAGAAGTGGATAACACTAATATTCTTCCAAGAGCCGGGGCTGTCAGGTAAATTCCCATTGCACGACCGCGTTGATTCTTATCAAACCAGGTACTTATTAGTTTTGGGGCACCTATCGATATGAAAGGTCCCCCTATACCGAATACCATCACCGCGATAAGCATAGTGGGGTAGTCGACTGCAATGGATCTCAGAAAGCCAGATAATGCTATCAGGGTCACTCCTGAAGCTATAGTTAGCCTAAGGTTGAAGCGATCGATCAAGGCTCCTGCTGGAATGGCAACTATTATGTAGATGAAAGGCCAAGCTCCGAGAACTGTGCCCATGGCAGATCTGCTTAGACCCAGGTCCTGACTCACGGGAGTCACAAGCGGAGGTATTCCTCCTTGTACTACTCCGAAGGAGAAATATGCCAACCATACTCCACCGAGCATAACCCATTGGTAAACGGGTTGACTCCTGGTGGCATCGGTTGGATTTTTGTTTGAGTTCAAGTTTAGTAAAGATTTCACTGGCGACCAATCTTATACTGGGTTGGTATAATTTGGACCCTTTTAATCAGGATTAAGTATTTGATAACAGAATGGAAGGCAAAGCATGTCAGTAAAAAAAGTCTATATAAGTAGAATAATCGTGCCTGACGCTATTGAAAAACTTCGTGAGAACTTTGAAATTGAAGTTTGGGAGGATCCAGCACCAGCACCTAAAGAAATTATTATGGAGAAAGCACGAGAGTTCGATGGAATGATGATTGAGTCCAACGATTTAATGGATGCCGAGGTGTTTGCTCATTCAGACAGGCTTAAAGTTGTGGGAACCCGTGCTATTGGGGTCGACAATATAGATGTTTCAGCTGCTACGGATAACGGCGTTGCGATAGGGAACACACCTGGAATTTTACATGAGTCGTGTGCCGACTTTACTTTTGGGTTAATGCTCTCGCTTGCTAGACAAGTAACTCGTTCCAATCGAAAGGTGATAGCAGGAGATTGGAAGATATTTGACCAGACGCCATATTTGGGGCTTGATGTTTATGGAAAGACCCTTGGTTTGATCGGACTGGGTCTTATTGGCACCGCTGTAGCTAAGAGGGCGAGTGGTTTTGATATGGATATTTTGTATTATTCAAGGAGCCGCAAACCTGAAGAAGAAGCCAAGTATGGATTGAAATGGACTCCTAACTTGGATGATCTTTTATCGAGTTCGGATTATGTTTCAGTTCATGTCCCTCTAGGACCTGAAACACAAAATCTGATTGGCTCGGAAGAGCTGTCTCTCATGAAAAAGGAAGCATATCTCATTAATACTTCAAGAGGAGGCACTGTGGATTCTGACGCCCTTCGTAAGGCTCTTATCAATGGAGATATCGCTGGGGCAGCACTGGACGTTACAGCTCCAGAGCCCATAGAACCGAATGATCCGTTGGTTCGAATGGAAAATGTACTCATTACTCCCCATATAGCAAGCGCAAGTGCGGCTACACTGAGACGCATGGGCCTAATGGCTGCGGACAACATCATTGCTTATTTAAACGGACAACCCATGCCTGCTTGTCTTAACCCTGAGGTACTAAAATAGTCGGTTTGATGATTTAGTATCTATAAATTGACTTTTTTGGTCGAAAGTCATGATTTAATAAAGGTATGAAAGTCTTTTTCGTAATACTGTTAGTTGTGTCCTTCAGTGTGGGAGCAGCATGTGATCGGAATAAGGAAGATAAATCTGAGGAACTAAGTCCAATATATCTCCAGACATGGGACCCAACATCAACTGTAACTCCAGTGTCTTCACCTACCCCCAGACCAATTCCAACTTCCACATTCACACCCACTCCCAGTCCAATCCCAACTCCAACATTTACTCCTACAGCCAGTCCGATTCCAGTCGCTATTACTCCTGAATTCGCCTTAGACGTTGCTGATGTTCTGGCGAGTACTATCGAATCAATGTCAAACGTGACTACTTATAAATACTTTTTGGAGGGAGAGGCTCAGTTGGACGCCGGAGGCATTAAAATTACGGTTCCTTTGGCAGCTGAAGGCATTGTAGAAAACGATAATGCGACGGCATCTTTTTCCACGGGCCTGATGGGGTTATCTTTTTTATTTGAGTCTTTTCAAAATGATGATCGTATCTTTTCAAAAGATCCCGCTTCAGAATATTGGGTAGAGAATTCTAATTTTGCTGTCGGTCTTATTTCACCTATGTTTTGGCAGGAGAGAGGTGAGGGATCACAAATTTTATCTTTGCCGTATGAGATTAAAGAATTAAGTCCTGTTGGTGAGGTGGAACTGTTTGTGTCACAACAGGTTTCTGATCTAACGACGGTCGGTCTTCTGGGTGCGGGAGAAGACGCTCATTTCTACGAAGTAGCCGATGTCAATATTTCTATCATGGTTGACGAGACTCACCATAGGATTGGCCAAATTTATGCCCAATTCACAATAATTGAAGGAGGCTTGTTTGCCTCTGATACGTTGGGACTTCCCGGGCTTTCGGGTTTGGGAGAAGCTGAAGTGGCAGTAACAGTTTCTTTTTCAGAATACAATCTTATATTTGATTTGGTAGTTCCAGAAGTTTCTTAAAGTCCTCAAAATATTATTAAAACTATTGGTCGTGTCCCATAACTACAAATCCTTCGGAGTCTGCTGCTTTATGACGTAATGCAGCTACAGGTTTATATTCTTCCGAATCCCTGAAGGCTTTCATCTGCTCTATGTCTGGGAATTCTAGTATTACAACTCGTTGAGGTCCCCAGGATGTATCGTCAGAAAGTATATCTCCACCCCTTACCAGATATTTTCCCCCATGTTTTTCTATTATTGCTGGGACTTTCTCCATGTATTCTTTGTATATGTTCCAGTCTTTTACCGTTATGCTACTTACTGAATAGACACTCATTTCACTCTCCTTTTAGATTGCCCAATATTCCTTTTCCAGGGTAGGCTCCAGGTTCTAGTTGCCCGTTTGCTACAACGGGAATGCCATTTACTATCACATGATTCATTCCTATTGGTGGCTTGGTGGGATCCGTATAAGTGGATTGGTCTATCACTGTGTCAGGATTGAAAACTGCTAGGTCCGCATCAGCTCCGACTTTAACGCGCCCTTTTTTAAGGAAACTTGGTGATCTGTTTTCTAGACGTCGTGCTGGCATTATGGTCATTTTAGATATTGCCTCAGATAATTCGAGCTCTCCTTTGTTACGGACGTAGTCTCCGAGAACCTTAGTGTACGATCCGGCGGTTCGGGGGTGCCCCTTGCCATTTTCTATTATGCTGTCCGTAGCTATCATTGTAAGAGGGCTTTGTACTGCGGCGCTCATTGAAACTTCTGGGGTCGAGAATGCTATTACCCATCCACCCTCTTCCCTGTATTTTGCAAATGAATTGGAATTTAAATATTCTCCCGTGTCTGGCCTCATTAGCTGTTCATAATCTATTCCATAGTGATCCTGCCAACCTTCATCAAACAGAGCCGACTCTATCTTCGTCATTCCTGCAGTATATGGGTAACACTCTGTCGTTACATCAAGACCTCTTTCTCTGGCGCCGGAAATCATCTCAAGAAGCTGTGGCACCGCTCTCATGCCTGTGCTATTTAGGTGGACTACGTGTAGCGGGGCCCCTGTTACAGCAGCCACTGCCAGTACTTCTTCTAATGCTTCTATGGAGTTGGACGGTTCCTTGTGGCCTTTGCCTCTCAAATGAACATGGCAAGAGGCACCGTATTCCGCAGCAACCTTAAACATCTCTATTACTTCCCATCTGCTGGCACCTCTGGTGTAGTCAAGCCCGAATCCAACTGCCAGTGCACCGAGATCCAAACCTTTTCTTATAAGGGTTTTCATTTCTTGTATCTCTCGGTCTGTGGCTTCTCTTCTTCCCGCGTCCCCTGACGGTAGAAAGGTTCCGGGATCATCCATTACTTTCATTCGCACCGGTATGTGCCCGATACTTGCTCCATAATTTACGGCGGCATTTCCCTTCCATCGGGAATAAAACTCGGATATATCGCCAGTTCCTACTTCCAACTCTAAGGTTGTTGTAACTCCGTCTTTCGCTTGCACTTCAAATATCTCTGTGTCTTGTGGATGACAGTGCAGATCTATAAAGCCGGGGCACACCACGTTGCCCTCCGCGTTGATAGTCTCTTCCGCCGAAAGTTCTGAGAGACTAATTTCGGCGATTTTTCCGTCAGAAATGGCCACATTTCCCACTGAATCCATTCCGGAGTCAGGATCTATTATTCGGCCCCCTGAAATCACAATATCGTAATTTTTCAATTTGCTGTCTCCGCGCTTGCTTTGTCAAAAGGTTTATCTGTTTTCCATGGCCCTTGAACTTCACTAATTTCCGAGTCACCTGGCCAAGGAGGCATCGTTGCAATCACTATTTTCAATGGTTCAGAGTACGGATTACGGAATTGGAAGCACGTGTTGAGAGGTATGGTCAGAGATACTCCTGGGCTTAGCGGTAGAATTTCCTCCACACCGTTTTGAGACCTCCATATTTCACCTTTGCCGGCTGTACATAGCCAGATCTCCTCCACTGTTTTGTGTTTTATTGCCACAGAAACTCTATTTGGGGGTAAGGTACATTCTGACATTCCACCCATATGTAATTCGTGGAGCAGCCGTATCTCTGAACCATCAGGAGCTTTGATGAATTCCGGCCTAAGATTTCCAGATTGAAAATCTCTTCCGATATCATGCATCAGTTTGGTTACTCATCTCCCATGCTTGAGGGGTCCACCATCTCATAAAATTCAATACGTTGCTCTTCTAACAAGGGCCTGTATTTCATCCCAGCTTCCATAACTTCTGGCGGAATATTGTTACCTTCCCGACCTGGAGACATAATTTTGTCATCAGTCCATTCCAGAATCACAATATTTTGTTCTCCTGGCAGGGTATAGCCGTTATATGAGACAGTGAAATCCCCTCGATGACCTGCGTCTCTGTAAAGCTTTGCTTGGGCGTAAACCAATTTGGCGACGTTCGCTGCCTCACCAGGCTTTGTTCTGTAAACTCTTCTGATCCTATACACTCTCATCGCTCCTTTTGTAAAAATGGTAAATTCTGCTACACAATTCTGTAGTCTCTGGCATTTGATTCTATTTCCTCAATCGATTTAACGCCACTGTATTGAATTGAGATGACTCTGAACTTCGGTTGCGTTTGGCATAGCCGACGTATCTCCTCTTCGGGTGCATGTTAGCGCCCCGCAAATAACCCCCATTCGTAGGGCCTGCAGCAGAACTGATTTTCTCTGGGTTGCTTCTAGGGTTAGGAGGTGTTTGGGAGATATTTCGTGCTCAAAAATACCATTTAAAAACCCTGCTACAAATGCGTCTCCTGCTCCTACGGGGTCGACTACATCCACGGGTAAACTTTCCTGAGTTATGAGATTTTGGCCATCGAACAGGACGGCACCTGAGGAGCCTTTGGTGACAATAGATATTTGCTCTGGTTTAACATGAAACCGTTTAGCGTATTGGCTGGCCGACAGTGATTCGTTCCATATAATCTCAGCTTCATCGAGCCCAAGTTTGAATATTGTAGCTAGGGGAATTAATGACTGGAGAACATTTTTGGCTTCATCTGGGCTCCAGAGTTGGTCACGGTAATTTACATCTAGACAGACTGGAATACCTAAGGAATCACATTTTTTCAGAACCTCAACGACTGTATCGTGGCAGATTATACTTAAAGCAGGGGTAATCCCTGTAACATGAACGATATCAGCGTTTGCAAGATAGGGTGCTACATCATCGTAGGTTAGTTTACTGGCTGCACTTCCTTCTCTCTGATAAACCTTTAAGTGTTCATTTTCCATTTCCTTAGTTACGTAATGATTTAGGAAAGAGGTTCCCGTTTTTTCTCCACTTAACAATGGCGCTACTACCGTGGTTCTTGGGGAAAGATATTTGTGAACCAACTTGCCGGACGCATCATCACCTAGTCTGCTTATCCAGGTCGTCTTTACTTTCTCTGCACTGACTTTTTGAAGATTGACTGCAACATTGGATTCTGCACCAGCTATATCAGCTAAGTGTTTACCATCTGGATCATATGGACCAGAGTACTCTGCATTGTACTGGACCATAGTTTCCCCGAAAGTTACAAAATTTGGCATAGATGGCTCCTAAAACTGGGTGATGGCTACCCTAACATAGACGGGACCATTAGAATGCTGATGAAGAAAGTAATTCTTCGAAGAGAGAGGAGTATATATATGCCTGTAACCGGTCTGGATCAAATTTTTCAGAGAATACTCAGTGACGGGAAAAGATTTGGAAGCGTAGGTCAGTACGAAGAGATAAGAGGGAAACTAAATTTTGAAATTGACCCGTCGAATGTCGCCAATACGCGTATAACAGATATAGATTTAGCACCAAGAAATGAGGAAGGCAAGGTAGTTTTTGATTCAGACATTTCGATAATACGGCCGGTGGATTTATCAAAAATATCTGGAAAGCTATTGCTTGATGTTGTTAACAGAGGAAACCGAGTTGCACTTCCAAACTTCAATATGGGTACTCGGCCCGTTATAGATAAGAACACGCCTGTGGATGTGGAAGTGGACCTTGGTGATGGGTTACTCATGGAGATGGGGTATGTTGTGGTGGCTTGCGGATGGCAACTCGATGCTCCTCCTCATGAAGCTTTGATTACTATGAGAGGTCCAGAGGCGCTCGATCCAAGTGGATCGAGGCTGAAGGACAAAGTATATATGCAGCTGCAATCCCCCGAGGACACTCACAATTTTCTGCTCTCAGATAAAAACCATAAGCCTTATCGGGCTTATGACTTAAATGAGTCGGATGCATTAGTGGAAATTCGAGATATGCCGGATGGCCCTGCCGAGACGATGCCGAGGGATGATTGGCGCTTTGGGAGAATTGATAGTAACGGCGAGTACCATCCTGACCCGGATTATATCTGTTCCAGAGAAGGTTTCCAGAAAGGGCGTCTTTACCAAGTAACTTATACAGCTCTCGGTGCGCCAGTAATTGGGCTTAGTTTCGCTGCTCTTCGCGACTGTGTCTCGTGGTTTAAATATGGTTCTTCATCTGTGGATAGTCCCGTGCCGGGGATTCGTAAATCCTATGCTTATGGGAGGTCACAAACCGGCAGGTTTTTAAGGACATTTGTTCACAATGACTTTAATCTTGATGAATCCGGCAGAGAGGCCATGGACGGCATAATCGCTAATGTTGCTGGCGGTATGCGAGGAGAATTCAATCAAAGATTTGGCCAGAATTCAAAAGATCGCAACAATATGATGCACCAATTGTTTCCATTTGCTTCCATTGAACAGACTGATCTAGAGACAGAGGAGACTGGGTCCTTACACCAAAGATTGGACGAAAGAGGGAGCCGGTTGAAAGTTATGTATACGAACAGTTCCGCTGAATATCATAGGGCGGATGCGTCATTACTCCATACTGACCCTGATGGTCGGATGGATATAGAGCAAGGGAAAAATGTTAGGGTGTTCCATTTTGCTGGAACAGAGCATGGAACTGGAGTATGGCCTCCAACTGATCACGGAGTGATTGTTACAGGGGCGGAGCGAGCTCAAAACATCAGGAGCGTTATAGATTATTCTCCGTTGCTCAGAGCATGCCTCGTAAATCTCGATTTATGGGTTACAGAGGGGATAGATCCACCGAAGTCAAAGCATCCACGGATTGATGATGGCACCCTGGTACCAACGTCGGACTTGATAAGTATTTTCTCGTCTATTCCTGGGTCTAACTATCCTTACAGACATGCGATTCCGAGGCGTCGCGAGTTTTCAGCAGATGAAAAAGATGAGCATCCCAGGATATTGCCTCCAGAGATAGGAAATGCGTTTGGAGGTCTCGTGCCTATGGTAGATTCTGATGGAAACGAAATAGGGGGGATAATTTCCCCTGAAATTTCCGTACCGGTTGCTGCTCATACGGGATGGACTCTAAGACATGCAGACATAGGTGGTGAGGGTCAGTTACTTATGTTTGCCGGTGGCACAATACCTTTTCCTGCAACGGAGTCTGACAGGCTGACGACTGGAGATCCAAGACCATCAATAGAGGCAAGGTATACCAACCGTGACGAATATCTGTCTAAAGTAAGAGCCTCTGCCGAGGCACTTGTATCTGAAAGATATCTATTAGAGATAGATATCGAGACAAGCGTATCCCTCGGCGAGAGAATGTGGGACTACTTCACCGGTCCTTGAGATATTTGTGACAGTAAGGGTTAAATTGATATTTAATTAATTTGAAGCCTGAACTGTTTTAAGGATTCCTTCTGCTCCATCGGAAAGCCAAGGTAGCCAGCTAAAAGAAAAAAAGCGAGCACCCACATCAATATAGTGGGGTAAAGTATTTTCGGAAGCTAGGGTGCCTGCCGTTTTTCCTGCCGCCGTGATCTTTTTTAGAGCACCATCCACAACATCATTTACTTTTGGACTACCTGCTCCACCAGTCAGGCCCATGGATTGTGCCAGATCGCCAGGGGCGACATAGAAGATGTCTATATTGTTAACTTCCAGTATTTCATCAAGGTTGTTAACCGCAATAATGTCTTCAATTAATATGATTGACATTGTCTGGTCGTTAGCTTTGTTCAAATAGTCGTCTACCCCTATTCCCTGCCTACTGGTGAAAGAGCCTCTCATACCTATAGGTGCAAACTTTGTGGCTTCAACCACCGCCTGTGCTTCTTCTTTTGTATTTATATGTGGCACGCATATTCCAAGTGCTCCAAGGTCCATTGTCCGATAGATAACCGCCGGCTCATTTTGATAAACCCTGACTATTGGAGTCATACTCCAGAGATCACATGCTCTTGTGAGGTCTGGGATATTGTCAAAGTCTACAGGTCCATGTTCTCCCTCCAACCATAGTCCATCAAATCCCAAAGGGCCAAAATGTTCTATCAGCTCTGAGCTCATTGGTCCCATGGGAACAGTGACTATCTTCCCAGCAGAGAGGCTTTCTTTTACTTTGTTCGATCTTAGTTCTGCCACATCGTTCTCCTGATTTACAAAATTATTTCTAAATATGAATTTATTAGTACCATTTTTCCTTATCGACTTTGTTGTTCAATTCTTCACCCTTCAAATACCTACGGACATTTTCTAACAAAATTTCGAATCTTCTGTCAGCCATATTTTCGGCATCGGCAATTGCGACGTGAGGGGTCATAAGAACATTTTCTAGACCCCATAATTTGTGGTCTGATGGCAAAGGTTCAGTTTCATATACATCCAGTCCACATCCCGAGATTTCACCAGATTCGATGGAATCCGCCAGATCGTCAATTGCGCAAACTTTTCCTCTCCCTACATTTATGAAATAGGCTGAATTCTTCATGAGCTTAAATCTTTTAGCATTGAACATTCTCTCTGTGTCCGGCGTGTGCGGCACTGTGGTGATGACGAAATCCGCTTTGGGAAGCTGATCGTCCAACTCATCCGGTGTGTGCAGTTCTACACCTGGAAGATCGTATTCAGGTCGTGGATCAATTCCTATTACTTTCATGCCAAGTTCTAAACAAAGTCGTGCCGTTTCATGGCCAATTCCACCTACCCCGTTTATTAGTGCAGTCGCGTCACCAAGGAAAATATAAGGACTTTTTCTAGCATCTTTCCCCCATATTCTTTTTCTGCGGGAATCTTCATACCATGGGAGCCCGCGTGATAAAGCAAGGACAAACATCAATATGTGGTGTGAGATGTGATCCCAGTAAATTCCTCGAGGATTGGTTATTGTAAGAGAGTGTCTACATAGCTCTTCATAGTAATACCCGAAAAAAGGTCCCGCATCAGGGTTATGAAGCCACTCAATTTTTTCAGCTGACTTCAGCGCTTCAGGCGGAATCCAACCCATAGCAGCTTCTGCGTCACGGAGCTCATTCAATGCGTCTTCATCGGTTTCTGGAGATACTATTTCTAGTTCAGACTCTATATCTGAGAGCCGTGCTGCGAACTCTCGCTTAAGTTCATCTTGAGGTGGCATGAATACGAATTTTGGCATATGTTGCTCCTGTATATAGGTTTATTTTTGAGTGGACACTTTCCACTTAAGTGTTTAACAACGTTTAGCTGGGGTATCCTTGTTGATAGCAGGGAAAATATATCAGTTTGACTCTGTACCATAACCTATTTATGAAAAATATAACTGTGTGAAGGATATTCCTTAAACGCTGAACAGGAAAGAGGATGTTAATTATAGACACCCACACCCATGCCGGACCCAACTGGTTTGAGCCAATTGAGCTGTTGGTTTACCAGATGGAACTTAATGGGGTCAGCAAGGCGTTATTAGTGCAGCATGGAATGCCTGAATTTGGACACTATGACCACTCTTATCTGTACGACTGCCGGAAACGCTTTCCTGGTAAATTTGCACTTGCTGTCATAGTCGATACTACTTCATTGGACCCATTGGGAGATCTTGAACGTCACAGAGTTGAGGGTGCCGTTGGTGTTAGACTGACACCTGACAGTAGAACACTTGGAGAAGATAAATTATCGTTGTGGCGGAAGGCAGATGAGCTGGGCATGTTTATCACGTGTATGGGGAGCGTGGAGCAGTTTGCTTCAGATGAGTTTGCCTCTGTTGTGTCTGAATTTCCCGACATGCCAATCATTATGGAACATTTGGCGGGTGGAGGAGAGTCCTCCGCATTCCCACTAAATGGCCCCGGCCCATCTCATCCGTACGAAAAATTTAAAAAGGCACTGACTCTTTCCGACTATCCGAATGTATACATCAAGATTCATGGGCTGGGAGAAATAGTTAATCGCCCGAATGTGTTGCCGCAGGATTTTGGATTCGACTTTTTTGATGATGTTCCTCCTTTGGTGGAGATGGCCAAAGACTCTTTTGGTGTAGAAAGGATTATGTGGGGCAGCGATTACCCACCGGTGAGTGGTCGCGAGGGATACAGAAATTCCCTGAAAGGCGCGAGGGAAAATCCTGTATTTACAACTCCCGAGGAGATTGAGTGGGTACTGGGTAAGTCAGCGCTGAAAGTCATAAATTTTGACTGAAAACATTCTTAAAACTTTAGCCTCATCTGCCCGAGAAAGAAGGTGGGGTATAGCTCTAGCCTGCTTCTTGGCATGTTCTGTGGCAATAGGCGGATCACAATATTCGTTCGGGCACTTTGTTGAACCGATCAAAGACTCATTCGGGTGGTCAACAACTCAGATAGCATTCTCTCTTTCTATATTGGCAGTTGGCAACTTCGTTTCACCATTTGTAGGAATGATGATAGACAGATATGGATCAAGAAATATTATGTCTTTTTCACTTGCCGTTTTTGGATTTAGTTATTTGGCAAGAGTATTTATGAGCGGTATTTGGCATTGGTATTTTCTGAGTATTGTCCAGGCACTTACGGTAGTGGGGTCCGCTGCGTTACCTCCTGGGAAACTTATTGGGATGTGGTTTCCCCAAAATCGAGGGAAGGTATTGGGAGTCACGGTTATGGGGAATAATTTTGGCGGCATGGCTATTCAACCCCTAGTGGCCTTCTTAGTTTCTCTATACAGCTGGAAGATGGGATATGCCGTTATAGGAATACTCGGAATATTGGTATC
>VFFS01000080.1 GCA_009392815.1 SAR202 cluster bacterium | reverse complement strand
GAAATGCCCAATTTGCTCTGGTGTAAAAGCTGCCCGGTTCCATCTCCGGACCCATGATGTTTATGTCTAATTCTTTTGTGAGTTGCTTGTATGGTTCCATTCTTCGTTCATCCATAGGATGTTCCAGCCAGTAGTAGTCGAGTTTTTCCAATTGTCTACCAACCATCAGGGATTCCTGATATGTATAAACACTCCAAGGGTCTAGCATTAGGACAATATCGTTACCTACTGCAGCCCTCACAGATTCGCAAACCTCTATGTCCTGTTTTGGAAAGGCAGGTTTTCCTGGGGCGGGACAGTCGTTTATGGGATCCCAGAAAATATAGGCGTGGACTTTAAAGGCTTTATAACCACGAGCAACTGCTTCTTTTGCATGCTCCGCATAGACATCTGGGTTGCCTAGATTTGGATACGTGCTTGCATATGCTTTAACTTTGTCGCGTGCTCCACCAAGAACTTGGTATGTGGGAGAATTTGCTAGTTTTCCCATAAGATCCCACAGGGCGCAATCGATGGATCCAATTGTTGTTTCAGAAAATCCCCTGTGAGCCATCATCCACTGCCATAATTTTTCTATATTTCTCGGGTCTTCCCCAACGAGAAGAGGTTTTATAATATTTTCCGTTTCTTCAACACTTGGAGGTTCGTAATAACCATCCCAGCCGTATTGAGTATCAAAACCACTTTCTCCATCATCAGTTGTTATTTTAATTAGTCCCCTGGGAACTCTTCTTTTGGGTCCACGTTGACCATATCCCCATTTGGTTCCGTAATCTTCCGCTTCAACCGAGAATCTGATCACTTGAACGTCTGCAATTTTCATGCTTTCTCCCAGTAAGGTATTCATTGCTATAGAGGAGCCTGACACTATCATATAATCCGATTCCAATACTTCTAACTTACTTCAGATCTAGCTTGGAGCAAAAAGGAACTTAACTGACATGAGAATAGGATTATTCATAGGTGGCATAGGCTCTGCTGGGTCACTTCAAAGTCAAATCAAACAGATTATGGAAGCTGAAAAAGATGGATTCCACAGTTTGTGGGCAGCCCATATTATGGATGTGGACATAATGTCCATGATGTGTTTGGCGGCAGAAAAAACCAGTCGAATTGAAATGGGAACAGCTGTAACTCCTACTTTTCTTAGACACCCAGTAGCTATGGCTCAGCAGGCTTTAACAGTTCAGTCGATGGCTGGTGGCAGGTTCACTTTGGGTTTAGGTGTCAGTCACAAACCCGTTGTGGAGGATCGATTGGGTATGGAATTTCACAGGCCAGTGCGACACATGAAGGAATATCTTGACATAGTTAGAACACTTTCCAGAGATGGAATGGTGGACTATAAGGGCCAGATATTTAGTGCCAACACCCAGTTCACAATAGCTAACCGCTCTCATATTCCGGTTCTTTTGGCCGCGTTGGGTCCTAGAATGTTAAAAACGGCAGGAGAAACTGCCGATGGGACGATTACCTGGATGACTGGAGCTCAAACTCTCAAAAATCATATTGCACCGACGATAAATCGTGCTGCCGAGGCTGTTGGTAGAGATAAACCCCGGGTGGTTGCAGCAGTCCCAGTGACAGTTACGGATGATCGTCCTGCCGCTTTTAGGCAGGCTAATGAATACTTTGGTCGTTATGGGCAATTACCTAGCTACAGAGCAATGCTAGAAAGAGAGGGGGTGGAAAGCCCTGCAGAGATGGCACTTGTCGGAGATGAAGAAGAGGTTGCAGAACAATTGAGGACTTATGCCGAGGCTGGGGTTACCGACATGGCTGCGCAAATTTATCCGGTGGGTTCAGATGTCGATGAATCAATTGCTCGAACTAGAAACCTACTGTGTAGTTTAATTGGACAATTTTGAAAGACAGGAAGAAGCAACTACTATTACGGTTCTAATATGCTTGGGAATTGAGTTAACAGCCGGATATTTTATTTTTCAAGAAAGAGAATGTTTTGGAGGAGTATTAAATGACACCAAAAGAGTTGGTTTTAGGTGGTTATGCATCTTTCGCTGAGGGTGATATGGAGAGCCTGGCAAAGATTTACCATGAGGATGCTTTAATACAGGTAAATGGAAATCATGAACTTTCAGGGGAATATCATGGATTTAATGATTTCCTGGAGAATTTTATATCTAAATTGCCTGTCAAATTTCCGAATTTTGGCCTTGAAATATTAAACGTGTCTTCCGAAGGTGATCGCGTATATCTTCACGTTCGTTATACAGCCGATAATTTAGATTCTGAATCTGTTCACATGTTTGTGGTCGAGGATGGGTTAGAGACGGAATTCCACATATTTGACGATTCTCAAAAAATGGCTGCGGCACTTGGTGGCTAGTAAGACCTAGCTAGATAAATAAATCAAAATCAAATCTGTTTCTCAGTAAGGATAAATTATTCAATCTGAAAGGATTCAATAAATTTGTTGAAAATATCTCCCAGTTCCTCTTTGTTATCTAATTCGTAGGTGAAAACAATGGATATTTCCCATTGAGGAGCTATAGCAGTCAAGATATCAACTTCTTGTCCGCTGTCGACACGAAATCCTCTGGTCAAGTCAGCGGGAATTGTATGAATCTCTTCTGTGGTTAAGACCTGAAAATTTCTATCATCCTTTATTCTGTGAAATGTGAATTCCTTTAGGTTTGGACTATCTTCTTTTCCAGCTTCTACTTTTATACCTCCTCCAGATGGACCTCGCAGTTCGATATCCGGCATGATTCCTTCCGGAAATTCATTTGGATTTCGTTCCAGTAAAATCCATTCATCTGGATGTACAAATGTGAATCCAATTTCAGCGTTATGATATGTTCTGACCTGCATTTCATCAGTACTTGACGGTGGAGACATTCCCTCTTTCTTTTTAAACGCCTCTACATTTTTTGAGTTAGGTGAGATTGGTTGCACCGGCGATGGGGATACTGCGGTCGGGAATGAATCTATATCAACTTGTGTGACCTGTGACCCAACTGGGCTGACTTCAATAAACTGACCAGGCTCAACTAAGGTAGAAACGGAGCTTCTGGTATGTTTTTCTTCTCTTGGAAGTAGCGC
Organism: SAR202 cluster bacterium; assembly: GCA_009392815.1. Classification (GTDB taxonomy): domain Bacteria; phylum Chloroflexota; class Dehalococcoidia; order Lucifugimonadales; family UBA826. Next base: position 13,343 of record VFFS01000080.1, on the reverse strand, counting down.
TATCACTACCACGAGAAGGATAGTGAATATGCATACTCCCAAAACTATCAGAGTTCGCTGGGTACTCCATTTAAGAATGTTTGTTTGGTATCGTCCATTATTTATGTCCTGTGTTTGTGGGTTAAGACCACTTTGTGAGTCTGACTGTGCAGAAGCTCCGCAATTACCACAGAAGATACTATCTGTCGGATTAGATTCGCCACATTTTGTGCATATATTTTCAGTTATTAATGTGGTTCCACAAGACCCACAAAAAGCGGAATTGTCAGGGTTAAAATCTTGGCAAATTGGACATTTCATATAATTGTCTGGGCTCACCAGTTCCAGTCAGATAGCTGCTCGATCCACACTCGTCCAGATTGGGCCACTCGCTCCTTCATTCTTTCGAGTATGACAGCAACTGCAATCAGGACGATTCCTATCGTTATAGCGAGTACCGCACCATCTATATCGGGTAGCAGACGCCCTAGGTTCCATAGGAGATTTATAGCAAAAGTTGCCATACTTCCTATCAATATTATTCTGGATTTTGAATACATACCCCAAAAAATTAAGACTAATGACTCAAGTCCTGACAAAAAGAAATAGGGTAATTCTGGTTTCTCATATATTGATTGCAGAAATGCAGACAATGGCAGAATCAATATGGCAAGAGCATTGGAGACTGGGGCAAGAAATTTAATACTCGATTTGCGTCTATATTCGAAATAAGCCAAACCAAGTAGGTAGAGCCCTGCCGGTATTGCATAATAATGAACCCCTGAAAATTCCTGGTTTGCAGCTTGTATATACCAACTCAGAATAAGTGAAGCAGCTGAAACATAAACATATTTGGTGTCACGCTTAGTTATCCCTATTCCAAGATATAAGAGACCTAATATGGCTACAACGGTTGTGGCGTTGATGACGTGTGAGCCACTGTCACTTTCACCGCTTAAGCTTAGAATAACAGCGAGAATTACGAATATAGTTGAGGCAATCGCGAATCTAGTTGAGGTTTGCCTTAAAGGAGTTTCCCAGATTTCCAGCCATGGTCTGGCTGAAGACCTCTCCAATTTTCTTATTCCAGCTGCGATCCACCAGGAAGCGAGGCCTTGGATGGACCAGGAAACTGATCTCAGTGTCCATGAACCATCACCTATGTTTCCAACTATAAACATACTAGTTATAGCTATTAGAACGGTGGTCGCATAAGGCACATATCTGTTCTTCGATATATAACAAACTATTACTGTGATGATGGTGTATACAGACCCAGCCAGAATTCCCTCAGAGTTGGACCAGTCAGACCACCCAGAAACGATTATGCTTATTACGACATCTACGCACGCGATTGCTACTAATGGGGCAAGGCGACGATCTACAAAATCACTGTATCCACTGCCATGAGGATTCACTTTTATATAAGCAAAACTCAAAAACAATATATAACTTGAGACTAGTGGTATTGTGATCAGCCCATATACATGAGGGTCTCCAATTCTAATTTGTGGCAAAGTGATAGCCAAAAGTGCCGATAGGTGGATGAATATTGTCACTGGGTATAACCAGTACCATCTTTTGGTGTAAATCATCGCGATAATCGAGATGGTAGTTAGCAATGAAGTCAAGGCTAGTAAACTGATTTGCCAATCGAATGACAATAAAATAGCCGACGAAACAAAAGCAAATATTAGGGCAATTGCACTGGCTGCTAGGGCCATTGGACAGAAGAAGTCTTTGAAATGTTTCGGCGTTCGCAACAAGGGGACTCTAGAGGAAATCAATTCGATAATGGTTGCCCCTGATACCAGAAAATATATTCCAATAAGGGTCAATATGAGACTTTTTATCCAGGTGTTGGGCTCTCCAATTGCAACAAGTATGGTGATGGCTGCTAGTAAGTTTCCAGCTGAGAATATAATTTCATTTTCCACGTCATTACCGCGGATTCGCCAAACAATGCCCGTAGATATATAAACGACGGATATACCGCTGAAAAGGTAATACCACTCCCAACGTTGCCAGTCGCTGTCAAAGACAAGAGCAATTAGGGAGACAGAAATGCCAGCTAATAAAAGAGACCCATGAGTCAACACATATCCCTTATATAGGTAACTTAGACAACACCATAATGGAAGAGCTAGGGTTACCAGCATTAGCCAGGCCTTGGGCTGCAAATGTATTTCTAGGTCAATACCTGGAAGTTTTGGATCTGGAGAAATAGGATCAAATATAAGATAGGTTATTACTCCCGATGTAAATAAGGCCCAGACCGCTGCAATTGTTATAAATGCTAATCCAGAGAGATGCAGATTCATTCTATTTCTGACCATGTGTCCCACAAAGATGAACGCGGCAACTTGGACTGCAGATAGTGGTACTAGATAAGGGCGATTAGATTCCTCCTTCCACATGGACACCAAAATCACCAAAGATCCAATTGTTACGAGTAAAATGCCCAGTCCGAGTATGGAGGACATGGCATTTTCTGAATACAAAGTTTTCCAAGTGTCAGTCCAACTAAAATTAAACGTCGGCGATTTTCCCTTCTCTGGACCCGCTGTTTCGGTATCTTCTATAGATGGAGTTGTTGCCAGAGATCTGGGACTTTCTTGAATCGGATCGATGTATCTTTCTGAAGTTATTAAATTCGTTCCGCAGGATATGCAGAATGAAAGATCTGATTTCGCTGGCGCATCACAAGATGGACAAGACTCTATTTCGTCTTCCACCTTGTCGATTGAAGGATCTATTGGTATGGGTTCGATCCCAGGTTCTGGAGGTTCTGCAGGAAGCAAAGGGTCGAGACTAACAAGTGACAAAGTGGTATTTTCTGTGAGAGGCGGTTCAGTAGCAATTTCATGGGACTTTTCGAATTCTGTACCACATGATCTACAGAATCGAAGTGAGACCTCGGCCACAACCCCGCATCGTGAGCAGAACTTTTGATCATTAGCATTTGCTTCTGGTTCTTGCTGTGAATCTGTAACTTTCCTTATACGTGCTCCGCAGTGGGGACAGAATGTCATGCTAGGTTGAATTTGTTTGTTGCATTCTGAACAGACCACTGTGCACCTTTTGCGGAGGGTTCTTAATTAGGTACCAGAAAATGTATGATCAGATAATAGGTACAAAATAAACAAAAATCCATTTACTTTGGAATGGATTGGCTAGCTAATTTTTATTTATTAAGCTTTACAAATTCTGCAATCCGTTCCCCAACCATCATTGAGGGAACGTTTGTGTTGGCCCTAACGCAGTCGTACATTATGGATGCATCCCCTACTCGCAGCCCTTTCGTACCATGTACTTTCCCATACTGGTCGACCACGGCCATCGAGTCTGATGACGGACCCATTTTGCAGGTGCTGCTAATGTGGTGACTGGTTACCGCATTTTTTCTGATCCATAAATTTAAAGCTTCATCGTCGTTAAGTTCTTGGTCACTTGGCTCGATACGATTGGCTACTATTGATGAATATGAAGGACTACTTCCCACTTCTGCACACAGCCTTACACATTCTCTCATTCTCCTAAGATCCTCTTCTTCTCTGTAATAGTTGTAGTTGAGTGTTGGCTGTATATTGGGGTCCGATGAGCGAAGAGTGAGTTCACCCGCTCCAAGTTGTAGATATAGACAGGCTGTCATTCCCACACCCTGGTACATGTCATCTCCATCTGTCATGTAGAAACGTTGGGGAACAGTAGCCGTATGGTGAACCATCATGTCGTTATGTAAGTCTGAACCACTGGCCGTATATCTTATTGCGACCGTTGCTCCTCGAATGTGTCCGTCTCGATGATGTTGGTAGTCCTTTTTTACCTCCCATATCAGCCGCACCTGGGGATGATCTCTTAGATTTTGTCCCACACCAGGTGAGTCCCTAACAACATCTATACCATTTTCTTCAAGATGTTTTCGGGGACCGATTCCAGATAGCATTAAAAGTTGAGGAGATCCGATGGCTCCGCTGCTTAGAATCACTTCGTTACCTAGTACCTCAAACATCTCTCCTTTACTCTCAATCTCTACGCCTATCGCACGATTATTGTTGAAAAGTACCCTATGTGCCGTGCAGTCGCCCCTCAGGGTTAGATTGAGACGGTTCCTGGCAGGATTTATGTAGTTCAGTGCAGTGCTCTGCCTAACTCTATCGATCGTGTTAAATGGCATGGGCCCAACACCTGTTGAGTCAGGATCATTATGGTCATCTGTTGAAGGAAATCCTAGGGACTGAAATCCTTCATAAAAGGCGCCGGCATCCTCAGTCCACTCACTTTTTGGATGTCTTCTTACGCGTATTGGACCCTCGTGTCCGTGAAAATCACCGTCCATATCGGTATCATTTTCAATGCGCTTGAAAGCGGGCAGGCATTTCTGAAAGCTCCATTCATCGTTTCCGTTATCAGCCCAAGTATCGTAGTCTTCTGGATCTCCTCTCAAAAAAATCTGAGCGTTGACAGCACTAGATCCTCCCATTCCCTTCCCTCTTGGTACAAGCATGGGAAGATCCTGCTCCTCAGTAGATTTGGCAACGTAAAGCCATCTTTTTTCATCACCTGGGTCCAGCCACCAATTTGGTTTGCTTTGCAGTTCTGGTCCATATCCGTATTTAAATTTGTCCGGCAGTGTCTGGAAGTCGGGATAATCACTTCCAGCTTCGAGTAAAAGAACTGATACGGAAGGGTCTTCGCTCAGGCGTGTAGCAATGATCGCTCCAGCCGAACCGGCTCCCACCACTATGTAGTCGTATTTCATGTTGAACCCTCAAAAATAATGCTTGTACTTTTGTTCGTATGTTCTAACTGAATTTAATCAAGGTCCGAAAGGGCCGGTAAAACCTCATTACTCAGCAATTCCAGTGATTTATGCCACTTTGGGGTCATATCACCCCAGTCATGACAGAGTGCTAGGAGCGTACCAAATCCACCTACATCTTCATGAAGTTTTCTCAGCCGATTAGCACATTCTTCCGGGTCTCCTACTATCCAAATGTTTTCAAGCATATATTCTGGTGTGATTTCTTCAACTGGCATATCGGAGTCTAATTTAAGCCCTTCTAGTCCATTTCCTGAACCCAATAACGGAATCCAGTAGTCCTGAAAAAATTGACCTATTGGACCTTCCAAGGCCTCTTTTCTAGCTTTTTCTCCATCCTCCGCTACATATATTTCTCTCGAAATTCTCCACTCTGACCTAGGTGCTTCAACATTCGCCTTTGACGCTCCTTTTACTACGACATCTCGGTGGCTTGGTAGGTACATTTCGTGCAGAAAACAGGTACTCATTGGGATCCAACCTTTTTCCCCGACTACTGAAAGAGTTCCTGAGCTTGGACTACTACCAGCTACGGCTATAGGTGGATGGGGTTTCTGGTATGGAAGCATGTGGTAGTCATAAAGTGTGTCCCCTTTAGGTTCAGGTATGCCCGTATCGTAGTAGGTTCCTTTGTGATGGAATGGCTTCCCCTTCCAGAATTGCTGGATAACAGAAACTGCTTCCATCATCTGGTTATGGATGTCTTCCCGCTCAGTATCAACTCCAAACATTTCCTTATCCATTGCTCCAGCTCCTGAACCAATGCCAAAATACAGACGTCCTCTCGCCAGGTGGTCAAGTTGAGCTATTCTGAGGGCTACGTGGGCAGGATGATGGAAATGGAGCAAGGACACCCCGATACCGAATTTCATGTTGGATGTCACTCCCAGAGCCCTTGCCACGAAAAGCTCAGGTGAAGGCATATTCTCCCATGGCATAGTGAAGTGTTCCCCTATCCATGATTCTACGTAACCAAGATTGTCAGCGATTTCCATGAGTTTGAGGTCCTGATCATATGTATCTGCGTGAAAGCTGTCAGGCCTGTGTAGTGGCATTAGAAATAAACCAAGTTCCATTTTAGTCTCCTAGCGTCAACTTGGTGTTTAATCTACTTACCCACCAAGTGATTGTTAACAGATTTAAAGTCGTTTTCCAGATAGCAGCATCTTATTGGATTGATCGTTGTTTTGTCATTACGGACTACTTTTCATAAAGTATATGAATTCAAGTGGCTGCGAACATCGCGTACTATCTAGGTGATCAGGATATTTTGCATAGAAGGGAGTGAATTTGAAGATTGCAAAAGTTGAACAATACAGGCCCAAACATCGAACAAGGTTGGTTAGGATAACAACCGATACCGGTATATCCGGTTGGGGAGAGACAACACTCGAAGGCAAGCCCAAAAGCACTTGGGCGGCAGTCGAGGAACTTTCGGAATATTTGATAGGACAGGATCCATTAAGAATCGAACACCACTGGCAGCACATATATAGGTCTGCATTTTTTAGAGGAGGAAACGTATTGATGTCTGCTCTTGCGGGTATAGATCAGGCTCTCTGGGATATATCAGGCAAATTTTATGATGTACCTTCATATAAGCTAATGGGCAATGCAACCCGGGACAAAATTAGGACGTATGCGCATTGGGGAATCACTGATTTAAGCGAGTCTGGTCTTGAAAAATCCAGGGAGAGGCTTGATTGGCTTCAGAAAAGTGGATATACGGCCTACAAATCTGGTCCTGCTGGAAAATGGCGGGCACATGAACCTCCAGCCCGAATAGATGAATTTGTTAAAGCAGCATATCTCATGAGGGAATGGGTGGGAGACGACGTGGATCTGTATTTTGACTTTCATGCAAAGATGACGCCAGCGTTGGCGATCGAAGTATGTACTGAAATCAAGGGGATGCGCCCTGGGTTTGTGGAAGAACCGGTACCGCAGGAAAATAAAGATGCCTTAAAATTGGTATCTGAATCCGTACCATTTCCGATTGCAACCGGCGAAAGACTCTTAAGCAGATGGGAATTTAGAGAAATATTTGAATCCAATTCAGTCGCTATCATTCAGCCAGACGTAGCTCATTGTGGAGGTATGTCTGAACTGCGAAGAATAGCAAGTATGGCGGAGGTCTACTACATTCATTCTGCCCCTCATTGTGCAATAGGTCCAGTAGCCTTTTCTTCCTGCTTGCAGGTAGATGCATGTACTCCGAATTTTTTTATACAAGAGCAGGTGGATGCTGGATTGGGGAACGGACTTCTTCAAGAAGACTGGGTTGTTAAAGACGGCTATATTGACCTTCCAAAGAAACCAGGTCTTGGTATCGATATAGACGAAGATGCGGCCTGCAGAAATATTGACTCCCACGAGCCGGAGCTTGGAGGGGATAATTGGTTCCATGAAGATGGCAGTGTAGCGGACTGGTAGGACATGCAGCTCGCTATAATCCGCAACAGATTATCTTTTAAATAGCCTTATTGGATAGAATTTGTCGATGAAGAAGATTTATGAATGGAAATATGATGATAACCATTCGGTCAAAATGCCAGTGGCAACAATTCAGGGCTCTCGCGATGGTCCTATTTTTACCGTAACTTCTGGGATGCATGCAGGTGAATACGCAGGGATACTTGCCGCCCAACAATTGATACAGACAATAGATCCGGAAGAGCTTTCTGGGACAATTAAGATTATCCCGATAATCTCCTTAGAAGCGTTTATGATGCGGAATATGCAGTTGTCGCCTGTAGATTCACGAGAAGTCCATTACCACCGTCCTGGAAATCCGTCTGGCAGCTATACTGAATTTCAGATAGATAAATTGTTTGAATTAGTTAAGGATTCCAACTATCTAATCGACATTCATGCTGGTGAATTTGCCCAGGCGCTTCATCCCTGGGTTCCTGTTCCACTTGTGGGTAGTGAACAGATAAACAGCGCATCTATTTCTTTGGCTAAAGGATTTAAGGTGGACTATATTGAGTTGAAGAGAGACCCAGAGGCCATACCTGCACTCTGTGTTGCAATGGCGGAACACGGTATCCCCAACATATGGGTTGAATGTGGTAAAAATGGAATACCTACTCCCGAACATATTTCAATAAACTATAACGGTGTTATTTCGGCACTAAAAACTGTGGGAATGCTATCTGGTCAACCTGATAGACCGGAACAAAAAGAGATAAGTGGACGTAGATATCAGGTTAACGCGGGACAATCTGGAGTTTGGCACCCTGCTATCAAAGAAGGGGAGATAGTTCAGGAGGGTCAATACCTAGGCAGACTGACTGATTTCTTTGGTGACGAGCTAGAGAGGTATTATGCCCCTGAACAATCTCTGGTCCTTTATTATTGGACTAGTCCTGCAATTAACTATGATAGGCAACCTCATGGATATGATTGGCACACGGGCTTAATTAGCATGATAACGGTGGAAGAGTAATGACCAAGAGAGAACATTCGCTATATTTGGCTCATGATCACATGTACAGGGCTGAGGATTTTGCCCGTGATTTTGCAGGTGGTGTTGGACTTAAAATCGTACATCTTGGCGTGGATGCCTGGATAGAAGCCCCTAGCGTTAGGGATTATGAAGCCGCTTACTACGTGAACACAGGGTTCCTGGCTCGGGGTCTCAAAAGACTTACCAAGGTTCTTAACCTAGAGCGTTCAGGAGAGCCTATAAAAATCATTCGTAATATGGAAGATATAGATCAGGCGGTCCGAGAAGACAAACTTGCACTGATACTCGGATTTGAGGGGGGAAAGATTATTGAAGAAGACGTTGACCTACTTGACGCATGGTTTGCTCTGGGTCTTCGTCACATGCAACTAAATTGGGCGATGAGGAATAGTATTGGCGCCAGTCAAACTGAAGAAGATGAATTGGATCAACCTGGTCTAACCGAATTTGGATTTGAAGTTATATCTCGAATGAATGATCTCGGAATTATCGTAGACGTATCACATTCTTCTCCCAAAACGATACGAGATGTCATAGATACCACCACCAAGCCCCTTCTTAATTCCCATTCAGGATCAAGGTCATTGGCCAATAAACAACAGAACTTGTGGGATGATCAAATTACAGATATGGCCGAAAACGGGGGTGTTATAGGAATTCATTTTTGTTCGAGGCTAGTTCTTGGGGTAAACGGAATACAGTCACAGATAGAGGATGTTGTGAAGCAGATTGAAGCCGTGACGCAAATTGGTGGTATTGAAGTTGTCGGACTTGGACCTGATTACATGTTGAATTTTGAGGGTCGAGATGAGGATTACTTACGAAACACGAATCAGCTTGATATAAGTTGGACTAAAGGTTTGGAAGACACTTCAGAAATTTACAATATTGTTGAGGCTCTTAAAAAGGCTGGGTTTTCAGAATCGGATATTGACAAAATAACCTCTGGAAACATGAAACGCCTTATAGGAGATGTTTTACCAGGCTGAATGCTATTCACTCCTGTTTTGTGTTTTGCTTTGATTGGTTTATGTGTTTTTCTTTTTGATTGGAGGTTAATTTGCGTAAGAACAAAATAAAACAGGTAATGCAATCCAACCAGTTGGCTTTAGGTGCTTATGTTGGTCTTGCTGATCCCCAAATAGTTGAAATAATTGGAATTGCGGGTTTTGATGCTGCTTTCATAGACATGGAACACACGGCTTTTGATCTGTCGCTTGTTCAGCAGATGATAATAGCAGCCGAATTAGTCGGTATTTCTCCTATTGTGAGAGTTTCTGATAGTGATCCTGGTTTCATATTAAGAGTCCTGGATATGGGTGCTCAAGGTATCGTAATACCCCACGTCGATGGACTTGAAGGCGCGAAAGAGGCAGTTGACGCTGTGAGGTATGCCCCCATCGGAACGAGAGGTGGCGCAGGTGGTACAAGGGCAGCTAGTTTCGGTGACGTTAGTTGGGCGGATCATGTTAGAACGTCAAACGACGAAATTTTGCTTTCCGTGATGACGGAAGATGCAAAGGCGATAGAGCAGGTTCCAGAAATCGCAGCTCTCGATGGTGTTGACCTTGTTGCTCTTGGGCCCACAGATTTATCTCAGACTCTGGGCGTAACAGATCCGTCAGATCCCAAGTTAAGAAATGAAGTGGAGAGGATTGCCAATGAGGTTAAACAGGCCGGAAACGCCAAATTACAAATACCAATGAATCATCCTGCATTTCCACTTGGCCCAGACGATCTTGTTCGTCTGGGGGTTGGATATACCCACGTTGCTCCACCCCCGCCCGCGATATTGATGAGAGAGATGAAAAAGTCTCTAGCGTCAATACATGAAGCGTTGGGGAGGTCTAATTAACAGAATAAATATTCACAGAACCACCCTGAAAATATTGATGGATTTTGTTTTTGATTTGAATATTGACATGCCCTGATATTAGATTATGTCTACCATTCTTTCTGCGATCATCATCGTGGTAGCGTTAGTGTTCGCTCTAATGCAGTCAGGCATTATGGATGCATCAATAACTTTCAGATTGGTTGTTCCTCTCACATCACCAAACTGGTTTACAACGGATAACTCGTCTGAGTCAGGTCCCATTTTGCAAGTACCAGAGATATGTTGGCCAGTTGTAGCATTTCTAAGTATCCAGTCGTCAAGCTCTTCGTCGTTTGATAGGTCTATATCGTTTGGCTGAAGTCTTTGGTTGACAATACTGGAAAAATGCCCAGATTCACCTAAATGAATCGCTTTACGCATTCCTTCGCGGCCTCTTTGCAAATCAAATTCTGTGCTGTAGTAATTAAAATTTAGTTCGGGTTGTAAATTAATGTCAGACGATACTAACCGCAACTGTCCTACGCTTTCCGCCAACTGCAGAGAGACTGAAATTTTTATCCCAATTGGTGTATTTATGTCTGCATGATGGCTTTGCGGAGACTCATTTAGTCGATCTTCCACGCGGCTATCAGCTATAGCAAAGCTATTTAATGTTAGCTTCATATCATTACGTATCTTGGAGTCTGTAGCAGTATATCGGGCTGCAACTTGTGTACGCGGAGCGTCAGGATCTTGTATGTGTCCGTCTTTGACAGACCAAAGGGCTGACATTATCGGATGGTCTCGAAGATTCGATCCTACTCCTGGGTTATCTTTAACAACATTTATTCCCAGTGATTTGAGTTGATCCGCTGGACCTATTCCAGACAACATAAGTAATTGAGGAGAAGCTACGGCGCCTGCACTGAGGATTATTTGGTTTCCATAAACAGTAAATTTTTCCCCCTGGCTTTCAACTTCTACCCCAGAGGCAGAAGTTCCATCGAATATGATTTTCTGCGTGATGCAATTTGCTTTTATGGTCAAATTAAGCCGATGTCTGGACATTGTCAGATACCCTAAATTAGTGCTCCACCTGATCCCATTAGGATTATTAAATGGAGTTGGACCAACGCCCGTGACGTCCGGATGGTTCTGATCTGGGCCATCTGGGAACCCTGCTTCCTTGCAAGCATCATAAAAGGCTACTTGAGATTCTATCCAATCTTCTCGTTTGTGCCTTCTGGCAATGATTGGCCCGTCACCACCATGAAAATCACCAGAATAGTCGAGATCAGTTTCTAATTTTCTAAAATATGGTAGAACCTTCTCATAGCTCCATTCATCGTTTCCCATCGCATGCCATGTGTCGTAGTCTTCAGGCATTCCTCGCAAGAAAACTTGACCATTAATGGAACTTGATCCTCCTATTACTCTGCCCCTTGGGACTGGCATTGGAGTTGCTTTGGGTGAAGGATTGCCCCAAAACTGCCAGTTGTGATCTTTCGTAATAATGTCTGCGCCAGTGGAAAGCCCTATTCTCACCTCGTCAGGCAGAGATTCAAGGTCTGGGTAATCGGGACCGGCCTCTAACAGAAGTACTGAGGCATTGGGGTTTTCAGTTAGTCGTGTTGCCAAGATTGCTCCCGCAGATCCGGCCCCGACAATAATATAATCGTATTTCATGTTGGATATCCCATATAAATTCGTAGATAAGTATGTTTTTTACACAAATATTGGCGAAGGATAACATCCCGGGTATTTGGGGTCTCCCGCGCTATCAATATCCTAGGAAAGATTTAGAGGTATATTAAGGGTTATATTTTCTGAGTTGTTCGCAACTTCATAATGCAATGATGAATGTGAAGACGGTAAATCGTCATCTAAGGAGGCAAAATGCTTAATGTAGCCATACTGGACGATTATCAGGATATATCCCTTGAAATGGCAGACTGGGGCATTTTATCTGGAAAAATAGAAATTACTGTCTTTAATGATCATATTCACGATCAGGAATTATTGATTGAGCGGCTGAGAAAGTTTCAGGTGATATGTGCAATGAGGGAGAGAACACCATTTCCCAAAGAAGTTCTCGATTCCCTTCCCAACTTGAAATTGTTGGTTACGACTGGGATGAGAAATGCCTCAATAGACATTGAGGCAGCAGATAAACTCGGGATCACTGTTTCTGGCACTGAAGGGCTTCCCTACCCGACCGCTGAGCTTACTTGGGCTTTGATTTTGGCGTTAGCAAGGAATATCACGCTCGAACACAAATCTGTTAAAGAAGGTGTATGGCAAAAAACGGTTGGAATTGGATTACAAGGGAAAACTTTAGGAATAATAGGATTGGGAAACCTTGGAAGTCAGGTAGCAAGTTATGGAAATGCTTTTGGAATGAATGTGACTGCATGGAGTCAAAACTTAACCAGTTCCATCGCTAAGTCAAAAGGTGTTAGATACGTCCCTCTTGAGACCCTTATGTCAGAATCCGACTTCGTCACCATTCATACTGTTCTCAGCTCGCGAACGAGAGGGCTTATCGATAGTTCAAAACTTAATCTAATGAAAGAGACAAGTTATTTAATAAATACCTCTCGGGGCCCAATAGTTGATGAAGAGGCACTGATAAAAATTTTAGGGGAGAACAGGATAGCCGGAGCGGGACTGGATGTATTTGACCTTGAACCCTTGGGAAATGACCATCCTTTGATACTTTCAGACCGGACCGTTATTACTCCTCATATAGGGTACGTAACGCGGGAAACATACAAAATATTTTTTGAGCAAAGTTTGGAATGTGTGAGTAAATTTATGTCGGGAGCCCCGGTCAGAATAATTAATAGCTAATATACTGGGTAGACTAAATATAAAGGGGGTTCTCATAATGCCATCATTTGATGTAGTTTCACGAACGGATTTGATGGAGGTGGATAATGCTATTAATGAAGTCAGGCGACAGATCAGGCAAAGATTTGATTTAAAGGGAAGCAAGTGCGAAATAGATCGTGAGGAAAACGATCTCACTGTGTTGGCGGACGATAATATGAAACTTACTCAATTACAGGACTTACTGAGGCAAAACTTGGCTCGAAGGAAAGTGGATAGTGGATCACTTGATTTTCAAAAGCCTCAGAGTGCATCTGGAGATTCTCTTCGGCAAACGGTTGTCATACAACAGGGTATTGATTCCGATTTGGCAAGAAAAATCAACAAGGCTGTGAAAGGCTCAAAAATCAAGGTGCAAATTTCTATAA
>VFFS01000079.1 GCA_009392815.1 SAR202 cluster bacterium | reverse complement strand
ATCAAGTTCAGGATGGTACTTTTGCCAGAGAGTGGATAACTGAGAACGATGAAGGCAGACCAACATTTGATCGATTGAGGAGTGAGAATGCTGGCCATCCTATTGAAAGTGTTGGTAAAGAGCTAAGAGGTATGATGGCTTTTCTATCCGACGCAGACTAAATTTTGGAGACATTCCAGTTGGTTAAGGGTCTTGGAAATGTGGATTAGTAGCTTAAATAGTAAATCGAGATTTATTTCTCTCACGGAGGAAGAACACGCAGTTCGCTATCGCGTTTTGGTCTTGGCAAGGCTGAATCCAGCGTACTGCGTTGTCCTGTGAACTTAATTGTAAATACGTAATTGGATAGAGGCTTGTTAGTGGAAGTAAAAGGAGCCCAAGAAATGTCACAGGAAAAAGTAACAATTTTTGATACCACCCTAAGAGACGGGGAACAATCGGCCGGCATCGGTCTCACGACTCAAGAAAAATTGGAGATTGCTCGCCAACTTGAGAGACTTGGTGTAGATGTCATTGAGGCTGGTTTTGCAGCGAGTTCTCCTGGAGACTTGGAAGCGGTTCAAAAAATTGCCGCTGAAATAAGAAAACCCATCATCACCTCTCTTGCACGGTGTTATATTCCAGATGTGGATGCAGCCTGGGAAGGGGTGAAAGGGGCTGCAAAGCCAAGGATTCATGTATTCATCTCCAGCTCTGATAACCACATAACAAATTTGCTTAGGAAGAACCCTGAGGAAGTTATGGATACCTCTGTGGCTTCTGTAGAAAGAGCAAAGAGCTACTGCGACGATGTGGAATTTTCGCCTATGGACGCAACCAGAACGGATCCAGAGTATCTTTTCAAAATGCTGGAAGCAGTGATTGATGCAGGCGCTAATACAGTTAACATTGCTGACACTGTCGGTTACACCATTCCGTCTGAATTTGCGCAGCGAATAGAGGATATAAAGAAAAATGTACCCAATATAGACAAAGCTGTTATTAGTGTTCATTGCCACAATGATTTGGGACTTTCGGTATCAAATAGTTTGGCAGCGGTACGTGCAGGGGTGAGGCAGGTCGAAGGGTGTATTAATGGATTGGGGGAGAGGGCCGGGAATGCGGCTCTTGAAGAGATTATCATGGCCATTGAGACACGGGATGATCTCTTTGATGTAACCACCAATATTGACACGACTCAGATATACAGGACGAGTCGACTGGTTAGTGACATTACTGGCTTCCCAGTGCAACCTAACAAGGCCATAGTTGGTGCCAATGCATTCAGGCATGCTTCAGGAATACACCAGGATGGTGTAATTAAAGACAAGAGTACATATGAAATCATTGACCCAAGGTCCGTGGGATGGCCAAGTAACTCTCTTGTACTAGGCAAACTCAGTGGTAGAGCTGGCCTCAGGTCCAGGCTCGAGGAACTAGGTTATCAGCTAGAACAAGAAGAGCTGAATGAAGTATTTGAAGCTTTCAAAAATCTAGCGGATAGGAAACGTGAGGTTACTGACCAAGACTTGGAGTCTCTTATGTCCTCGAGGAGGCGTATTGCAGATGTCCCCACTATATATGAGTTGGACCACGTTCAAGTTTCTACCGGTGATCATGAAGTTCCTACGGCAACCGTCAAGCTCATAGATCCAGATGGTCAAACGGTTGTTGACGCTGCTACAGGTACCGGTCCTGTCGACGCAGTCTACAGGGCTATAAACAGGGTGATTGGGGTTGATAATAAGTTAACGGAATTTAGAGTCGATGCTGTGACTGAAGGAATCGATGCCCTGGGAGATGTCACTATTAGGATAGAAAGTGAGGGTGACGCATTTGTAGGTAGGGGCAGCGATACCGACATTATTGTGGCGAGCGCTAAGGCGTACATGAATGCTTTAAATCGAGCAATGGCTGTCCAGGATTCGCAATAAATTAAGATCAATAGGGGACTATGTCAGGAGACATGGACCGTAGACGCAATTAAATGGACTAAAGTGACGGTAAACGGAGTGTTTGATGGCACCTAAAACTATGTTTGAAAAAATTTGGGACGCCCACGTCGTGAAGGCGGAGCAAGGCAAACCAGCTGTCCTGTATGTCGACTTACATCTAGTGCATGAGGTGACGTCACCTCAAGCATTTGACGGACTGAGGATGGCTGGACGGGATGTTAGAAGAACAGATCTCACAGTTGCCGTCGCTGATCACAATACGCCTACTTGGGATCTGTCCTTGCCTATAACGGATCCTATTGCACAGCAACAATTAGATGCATTATCGAAAAATTGCGAAGAATTTGGTGTGACACTTTATGATCGATTTAGCCCCTTGCAAGGGATTGTTCATGTCATCGGGCCAGAACAAGGATACACACAACCAGGTAAAACCATAGTATGTGGAGATAGTCATACTTCTACACATGGGGCCTTTGGAGCTTTTGCAATTGGCATAGGCACATCCGAGGTAGAACATGTGCTAGCAACTCAGACGCTGAGGCAATTCAAGCCAAAAACGATGGAAGTGAGGGTGGATGGTAAGTTATCGCCTGGTGTGACAGCAAAAGATGTTGTTCTTGGCATAATAGGAAAAATTGGTATTGGTGGTGCTACTGGTCATGTTATTGAATACACAGGTGAGGCAATACGCTCCTTGTCAATGGAAGGCAGAATGACTGTGTGTAATATGAGCATTGAGGCTGGTGCGAGAGCAGGTATGGTAGCGCCTGACGCTACTACATTTGAATATATGCGCGGTAGGGAAAATGTTCCACAAGGTTCTGACTTTAATAAAGCCGTTGCTGCCTGGGAGAATCTCACCACTGATGAGGGTGCTCAATATGATCAAGTCGTCATATTAGATGCAGAGGAATTAGAGCCACACGTGACATGGGGAACAAACCCTGGAATGGTGGCTCCCATAACTGCGAATGTTCCAACTCCGGAAGACTATGATGACTCTGGAGATAAAGAGTCCGTTTCCAGGGCGCTTGACTACATGGATCTAGAGCCAGGGATGAGGATAGAAGATATTGAGGTTGATAGAGTTTTTATTGGTTCGTGTACTAATTCTCGGATAGACGATATGAGGGCAGCTGCGAAAATTGCAGAAGGCAATAAGGTGAGTGAGAGCGTTTACGCTATGGTCGTGCCTGGTTCTAATGCCATCAAGAGGCAGGCTGAAGAAGAAGGTTTGGATCAGATATTCAAGGATGCTGGTTTTGACTGGAGAGAAGCTGGGTGCTCAATGTGTCTTGGAATGAATCCAGATATATTGAAGCCGGGGGAAAGGTGTGCCTCAACCTCAAATAGAAACTTTGAAGGAAGGCAAGGTAAAGGCGGAAGAACTCACTTGGTGAGTCCAGAAATGGCCGCCGCCGCGGCGATAGAGGGCCATTTTGTAGATGTAAGAGTTTGGCGAGGTTAATATAAGGAAAATATATGGAAGCATTTAGTAGTTTAAATAGTGGAGTTGCTCCGCTAAACCGGGTTAATGTTGATACTGATCAGATAATCCCAAAACAATTTCTCAAACGAGTGGAAAGGACCGGATTTGGCCAGTTTCTTTTCAATGACTGGCGATTCGATGAACAGGGAAATGAAAGACCTGACTTTATCTTGAATCAGAGTGGATACCGAGATGCATCTATACTGGTTAGTGGAAGAAACTTTGGTTGCGGATCCTCACGTGAACATGCTCCATGGGCTCTCCAGGATTTTGGTATCAAAGTTATCATAGCCCCCAGTTTTGCAGATATATTTCATAACAATTGTTTTCAAAATGGCGTATTGCCTGTTGTTTTACCAGAGGATGTTGTACAAGAAATCATAAAGAATTCAGAGGATGATCCGGATTACAGAATTACAGTGGACCTGGAAGCCCAAAGAGTTTGGGATGAGAACGAAGAAATAGTTGCCGAATTCAATGTAGAGTCGTTCCGAAGGCACTGTTTGTTAAATGGGCTTGATGATATCGGCTTAACTTTGGAAGATGAGGATGATATTGCCTCATACGAGAGAGGACGCTCAGAACATGGCGGAATACTGTCCTCCTAGAGTCCCACCTACGATAGATATTCATTGTCATGTTATTCCTGAAGAGTTCTGGGATGCATCTGATAGCGGAAATTCTTGGTTTGGGGCTTCCCTGGTCCACAGGGACGAATATTGCTACATCGATACAGATGCTCGTTTTGCCGGACCAGTTGAGGCAAATTGGAGATTGAGTGTTGATGACAGAGTCTCCTTAATGGATTCCATTGGCCTAGATGTTCAAATAGTTTCGCCTCCGCCTTATTTTTTTAACTACCATTTACCAGCTGAGGAAGGAAAACAGAGTGCCCGCATTATTAATGAGGGTCTGTTAAAGATGGTTTTCCAGAAGCCGGATAGGTTTTCGGCATTTGCTACTCTCCCTTTTCAGAACGTTGACTATGCAGTACAGGAACTTGAATGGGCCATGGCCTCCGGCATGAAAGGTGCTGAACTGTGCACTCATGTGAACGGGATGAACTATGATGATGAGTCTCTATGGCCTCTCTTTGAAGCAGCAGAAGACCTTGGTGCTTTTCTGTTTTTTCATCCCCATAACCCAGCAGGGAAGGAGAGGATGACTAATTACTACACCGCCAATACAATCGGGAATCCGTTGGAGAATTTGATAGCGATATCGAGCATTATATCGGGGGGAGTATTGGATAAATTTCCAGGATTAGACCTATGTTTTTCTCATGGAGGCGGTTATGCATCGTTTGGTGCGCCCAGAATTGATCGTGGATATAAGGTCAGACAGGAGGCGGGATTAAACCTTTCACGAATTCCCAGCGACTACCTAGGTTCCCTTTATTATGATTGTCTTACGCATGGGCATGAAGAACTAGCGTTTCTAATTAGTCGTGTAGGGTCGGATAGAATTATGTTAGGAAGTGACTTCCCATTTGATATGGGATTAGATTCTCCGGTTGATTGGGTACATTCTAGCAGCCTGATATCCCAAACTGATAAAGATCTTATATCCGGTGGTAATGCAAATAGGGTTTTAAATCTTGGGTTTTAGAGATTCTCTAACGTCAGGGGTCTCCATTAATTATCACTGATTTCTTTGGTTCTTTTTAAAATAGTCCCCCGCAACGTGTTTACTTCCCTTGTAATCGTTGACTTAAGTCGGGAACTATATTCACCCATATTACGAAATTTTTTTGTCCTAGCATTAAGTCTTTTTCTTTTGGATACTGTTTGCAAATCCGCCAAGTTCTGCAGGAGTGCCCTTTTAAGTAATCTAGATGCTTCGTGATGGTCTCGATGGGCTCCTTGACTAGGTTCAGGTACCACTTGATCAACTATTTCCATTTCCATGCAATCCCTAGCAGTCAGTCTCAGGGATCCGACAACTTCTTCAGCCTTTTCTTCATCCTGGTATATAAGTTCGGCAGCTTCTTCAGGCGAAACCGCGGAATAGATAGCGTTCTCTAGCATGATGACTCTGTCAGCGATGCCGAGAGCTAAAGCGCCTGAGCTGCCTCCTTCTCCAATTATTGTGGAAATAGTGGGTACAGTTAGGGAGGAGATTAGTGCCAATGTGGATGCTATCGCATGACCTAAACCTCTTTCTTCTGCCTCTGATGAAAGGTTCGCGCCGGGAGTGTCTACTAAAGTTATAACTGGCAATTCAAATTTTTCCGCTATTCTGAGAGCTCGTTGAGCTTTTCGAAAGCCTTCCGGCATAGTCCTTGCATTACTGCCTTCATCAGTGGAATCGAGTGTTTGATCTCTCTGTTGTCCAATGACTACTACAGTTTGTCCACCTATCTGGCCTAGTCCACATACGATCGAAGGGTCATCACCATAGACTCTATCGCCATGTAATTCCACAAAGTTATCCATAATCCTAGCCATGTAATCCATTGATGTAGGTCTCGAATTATGGCGCGCTATTTGTACCGAATGCCATGCTTCCGTGGGTTGAGCTGTTGGGTAGGTGATTTGTCCACTTGATGTTCTTTTGATAGTAAATTCTTTGTTGAACAAATCTAGGAGTACCGAAATGACACCTTTTAACTTGGTTCTGTCTGTAACAGCATCCAACGTTCCATGACTTAGGTGAGATTCGGAAGTATGTGTGGATTCAGTTTCCTTTTGATCGTCACCACTTATTGACCTAATTGGATTAACTCCAACGATAGCGCCGGGTTCAGATATTATTATGTCGGCCATGTTTGCGAAACTTGCGTAGGCCTGGCCAGTTGATGGATTGGCCAGAACAGATATATGTGGGATCCCTTTTTGTTGGAGTTGATTTGATGCAAGTACTGTTTTTGCCATTTGCATAAGTGACAGTATTCCTTCTTGTATCCGGGATCCTCCGCTGGTAATTATAGTAATAACAGGGATTTTTCTCTTCGCAGCGTTCTCAAAAGCCAATGATATTTTTTCACCTACCACAGAACCCATCGACCCTCCCATGAATCCAAAGTCTAGGGCTATAAGAATGCAAGACAAACCATCTATGGTGCATGAACCTGTTATAACGGCTTCTGTGAGTCCAGTTCGTGCTTGGTCGTCAAATAAGCTTTTCTTGTAGGAAGTTCGGGTCTTGAATGATAGGGGATCAATAGATGTTAACCATCGGTTACTCTCTTTAAATGTTCCGAGATCTGCTAGTGATTCCACACGTTCCCTGGCTGTCATACTATAGTGGAATCGGCATGTGTGACACACTTTGTATTTTTGATACATATCCGAGTCTGTCAGCGTTGATTCGCAAAGAAAACATTCCTCTCTGACTATTAATTCAATAGAGTGAGGGTCTTTTCCTCTAATGGTGTTGCTTAGAAACCCGGTGAATTTACGAACCATCTTATTGATTCCAGGATAGGATCTGTGTGTTTAAGCCGAGCCGGTGGAAATTATAACATCACGGGATTTTGACCCGTCGCTAGGGCCTACGATGCCCATGTCTTCCAATTCGTCCATGAGTCTGGCTGCTCGGGGATACCCAATTCTTAATCTTCTCTGGAGAAGGGAAGTTGAGAGTTTGCTGTGTCTTTGAGCCATTTCTATCGCACTGTCTACTAGAGCGTCTTTTCCATTTGGTTGCGATGTGACTTGCCCATGTTCCAAAGAAGAGTCCTCTCCCACTGTGTGGAGATCAATGTTTGGTCTGTATGCCCAAGGTATCTCCTTCCAGTGACCTACTAGAGATTCTATTTCTTCGTCAGAAATATATACGCTTTGAACTCGGGTCGGTCGGGTGGCGTCGATTGGTTGATAAAGCATATCTCCGCGCCCAAGCAGTCTTTCCGCTCCGTTGGTGTCTAGTATGGTCCTTGAGTCGACCTGTGAGGTGACTCCGAAGCTAATGCGACTCGGGAAATTGGCTTTAATGAGCCCAGTGATCACATCAACTGACGGTCTTTGTGTAGCTATTATGAGATGTATCCCTGTGGCTCGACCCAATTGTGCCAGCCGGCATATTGATTGTTCTACATCGAATGCTGCGGTCATCATTAAATCTGCAAGCTCATCAATTGCAACCACAAGATAAGGCATCTTGGCTGATTTGCTCTTGGAGTTATAGGATTGGATGTTTCTTACACCTACTTCCTCCATCGTCCTGTATCGATCCATCATCTCTCGTATTAGACCTTTGAGGAGATTTACAACTCTATCCGTTTCTACAACAACAGGAGTTATGAGGTGAGGAATTCCGTTGTAAGGGGTTAGTTCGACTCTTTTGGGATCTATTAACAACATCTGAAGCTCCATTGGAGTTTTTTCTATTGTTAAACATGAGATTATTGCGTTCATGCAGACGCTTTTCCCGCTGCCTGTTGCTCCAGCAATCAGGAGATGCGGCATTTTTGCCAGATCGAAGACTACTTCCTCTCCGTCTGATCCTCTCCCTAAGGCTACTGGAAGCAAAGCGGAAGTATCCAAATTCAAAAACTTTTTGCTTTCCATAACACGCCTGAGTGATACGAGGCTTGGGTTGGGGTTAGGAACTTCTATTCCCAGTAAGGATTCTCCCATCACGGGAGTTTCTATTCTTAAACTTGGTGTCTTTAATGCGAGTGATAGATCTTTTTCTCGTCTTAGTATGTTGTCCACACTTACGCGAGTGTTATCTTCCTGTTGTGCGACTATTGGTTTGCCTTTGTTGTCTAACTTGGGATTTCCGTTTTCATCTTTAACCCTGACTCTTTTGTATTTTCGTACCCAGCCAGGTTCTATTCCGTACATCGTTACCGTTGGTCCCGGACGAACTTTCTCGACTTCGACTTCTATACGGTATTCGGCAAATGTAGTCTTTATTATTTCTGAAGTTTCTTGTATTTCTTCTCTACTGATTCCCCCTTCTTCCAAGTTGACGAGAAGGTCGAGTTCTGGTTTCTGCCAATGATCTGCTTCTCTGGATTTTTCTTCCTTTGGTGTTTCGGTGTCGACAGCCTCATCATCTTCCGAATCCTCAGACCACAGACGATTAAATTTGTTGCCATCTTTTTGAATTATTATTTTGTCTTTCTGAATAAATCTACGGGGCTCATCTTTCATAGGATCTTCTAATATTGAATCAGGAATACTGTCTTCTTTTTCCTCTTCTATATCAGTACCTACGAAATATCCTAATCTTTTTTCTTTCTCATTGGGGTTCTCATCGATTGTGGACTCATTTGAAATAATGTTTCCGTTTTCATCCAACTCTAGTTCTACCCTCATATCATCGACGTTGGCTATTATCTCGCTCTCTCTAATGTGTGGGGACAATAGCTCAGGAGAGACTTTAATAGTAGACGGATTATTTGAAGTATGAGGATCGGTCAGAGATTTTTGAGGTACTTCTTTTGAGTAAATTCTTGAGATTGCTCTGAAAGTTGCGAATGCTCCCAAGTAGCAAGCTATCGCTGTTACTCTTGCACCTTGCAGGGATATTTTGACTAAACTGGGCTTTATTAAAATCAAACTTGGCAGAGCGATGAGAATCAAGCGGATGCTCGATTGATATGAATCAGTTCCAATGATAAATGTGGAAACTGCTCCTCCAACAGGTACGTCTACAGAAATAGTTGTCCAGCCTGGGAAGCCGTTCGGAGGAATATAGAAGCCTGATACCCCCCACAAAGCAATCGAAAACCCAAATGCTCCAATCAATCTTTTGTACTGTCGTCGCATTAAGGATCTTATTTCTTGTGTCTTTGTAACCCAGATGCCGAATATTGCCCATCCACCAACAATAACTAGACCCAAACCTGTTTGGACAAGAAGGTTTTCGATTATGGAGAGCCCGGTGTTACTCACTGTAGAGAAGTTCAAGTAAATGTAAGCCAGTAGAGCCGTGATACAAGATATGATCATAGCTATGGCGATTTGTTTCAAAGTGAGCCTGAAACTTGGTATGTTTAACCCAATATCTGGTTTGTTATGGGTATTTTTGGGGGTCATTTAGGCCACCTCGTAAAACAACTAAGAAAGGGTGGGTTAAGAGATATAAAAAGAAATGAAAATTAAAACGTCTAAGGGATTTTGACTTTCGAGGCTACTCGATTCTTTCCACCAAAGGAAGTACCATGGGCCTCTTTTTTGTCTCCTTGTAGATATGATCTGCAATTGTTTTAGCTATTTCAGATTCGATATCATCCAAATCTAGTACTTTCAACCACTTTTCTTCCAGCAGGACTTGGACCATTTTAGAGGCTGATTTTAACGATTCAGTTTCGAAGTGTTCATCAGAAAATCCCACAGATACCAATTTAGGTCCCGCAATTAAGGAGGATTTATCGTTTGATATGGTCACCCCCGCGATTATTATGCCCTGATGTGCAAGATTACGTCTTTCTCTGATTATTTCGTCGTTCGTTTGGTCAGCGTTCTTGTTGTCTAAGTAAATGGTTCCAGAGGGAACGGTCTCAATAACTTGAGCTTTCGCCTCTGTAATTTCTAATACTTCACCATCTTCTATGACGAATATGGACTTTTCTGGCAATCCCATCTCTTTAGCAATGTCTGCATGCGCAGCCAAGTGCCTATATTCGCCGTGTATCGGCAGAAAGTATTTTGGCTTCGTTAGACGGATCATTATCTTTAGCTCTTCACGACTGGCGTGCCCACGAACATGGACAGGAGCTATACGGTTATATATGACACGAGCACCTCTTCGGAAGAGGGAATCTATAGTTCTCGCGACGGAAGTTTCATTTCCAGGTATTGGAGAGGATGACAATACCACTGTGTCACCTTTTATTATGTTTATATCCGGATGGTTCCCATTGGAAATACGGGTAATTGCTGCGTTTGGCTCACCTTGACTTCCTGTTGCGATATATACAATTTTATTTAAGGGGAGTTTACGTGACTCTCTAATAGAAACCATAACGTTGTCTTCATCTTTGGCATATCCCATCCTTAGTGCCATTTTGATATTTGTATTCATGCTTCTACCAACTAAAGATACCTTCCGTTTGTGTTTCCCTACAGAATCTATAATTTGTTGGACTCGCGAAATAAGCGATGCAAATGTGACAATAATGACTCTTCCGGGAGCGTCTTCAATAACACTATCCAAAGCAGCGCCAACAAGTTTCTCAGAGTTGGTATATCCATCTACTTCGGCATAGGTGGAGTCAGAACACAATAGGAGAACCCCGTCTCTCGCAAGTTCTGATAGATGTACAAAGTCAAATGGGATGCCATCAGCAGGAGTGTGATCTATCTTGAAGTCACCAGTGTGTATTATGGTCCCATATGGTGTTTTTATAGCTATTCCCATTGAATCAGGGATTGAGTGGCAGACTCTAAAAAATTCAATTTCAAAGTCACCAATAAACAGTTTTTCTTGAGGTTCAACTATTTGAAGATTTACAGTTTGAATTAGCGATGCCTGTTTTAGTTTGGCAAAAATCAGGCTGTTTGTGAGGCGAGAGGAATAGACAGGTGCATTTATTTTTGAAAGTAGAAAAGATAGAGCCCCGATATGGTCTTCATGCCCATGAGTGATCAGGATCGCTTTCACTCGGTCTTGGTTTTTTTCCAGGTAGGTTGTATCAGGCACCCCGAGTTCAACTCCGGGCATATCATTACCTGGAAACAACAATCCGGCGTCGATCACCACAATATCCTGATGGTATTCAACTACCATCATATTCTGGCCTATCTCTCCTAGTCCACCTAAGGGGATAATTTTTAGTGGGTAAGTCACTTTATCCATTCATTTATTGATCAAAGAGCCCAAGCTGCTTTGGTTTTTTATCTGGTGGCGGGTTGGTAGAGACTTTTGGAATATGGTGATTGTTATCGACTAGCTCAGATAGTTTGCTGAAATCATTGGTTAGTCTTGGTTTGAGAGATGGGTTATAAAGGGCCGCTGCTGGATGATACATAGGGAATATATATTTGTCTTTCCAAGCTCGTGGAACACCCCTTGCTTTGCTAATTGGGAGACCTGGGAAAAATTTACTAAATGAAAATCTACCCAGAGTAACTATTACTGTCGGGTCTACCACATGTATTTGAGAGTCAAGGTGTCCGGAGCAAGACGCGATTTCTGACCGAGTAGGATCTCTGTTGTTGGGCGGGCGGCATTTAACCATGTTCGTGATAAATACTTTACTTCTATTTAGCGCAATCCCATCAAGCAACTCATCGAGCAATTTACCAGCTCTACCTACGAACGGGGACCCCTCTCGGTCTTCATTCATTCCAGGTCCTTCCCCTATGAACATAATATCCGCTTCAGTATTTCCTTCTCCGGGGACAGTAAGAGTTCTTGTTTTATATAGTGCGCATGCTTGGCATACCGCGATTTTTTCTGCTAGTTCGGAAATCCTATGTGTGGAATTTGTAGTATTCATTAGTTAGAAAATGTTAGATTTGTATGCGGCCTGATTCTAAATTAATTTGTATTGTGAATAAGGCTGGGTTTCAACAATAATCGATATTATAAGTCTCGATCCTACCGGAAACTAGAGAGTAGAGATACATAATGAAACTTAAATTAGGTATATTTGGGTATCCACTTTCTCATTCTATATCCCCTGCGTTTCAGCAAGCTGCTCTGGATGAATTAAATCTAGACGTGACTTATGAAGCTTGGGAGGTGCGTCCAAGTGATTTAAAGAGCCGCATCGAAGAACTTAGAAACCCTGGATATCTTGGCGCCAACGTCACCATACCTCACAAAGAAAGCGCAATGGACTTGGTCGATGATCTGGACCCATTAGCTGAAAAAATTGGGTCTCTGAATACTATTGTTAACAGGAATGGGAAGCTGTTCGGTTATAACACTGACGCTGCAGGATTACTTAAAGCATTGAACTCTACAGGGGCATTTGACCCTAATGGGGCACAAGTATTGATTGTTGGCGCAGGAGGAGCTGCAAGAGCGGCTGTGTGTGCACTTTTGGATCTCAATATAGCCGGATTGGTTATTGCTAACAGGACGGTCGATAGGGCTATTGTTCTTCAAAAATACTTCGATTCGAACATTGAAGTTCTGGCCATTGGAATAGATGATCCTCGGCTTTCAGAATATATTAAAAAGTCGAGATTGATTATCAACTGTACATCCATGGGAATGAAAAATGGACCCGCTGAGCACTTATCTCCTTTGGGGGAATCCTTAATTCCAGAAGAGTCATTAGTATGCGATATGGTCTATAACCCTCCTATGACACCGTTGTTGACTGAAGCTGTGAAATCTGGAGCGTTTATAGTGGGCGGATTACCTATGCTGATATATCAAGGTGCCTCGGCTTTTGAGTTATGGACAAATGTCACTCCACCTATAAGTGTAATGTTCACCGCTGCTGAGAATGCGTTGGAGGGGAATCAATAATTTTGGTCTGCTTTGGTCTGTAGTTCGTATAGCTTTGTTATTGCTTCTAGCGGTGTCATGTCAGATATTTCTATTTCCTTAATTTCTTCCGCTAGATGTGTTGGCCTATTCAAAAATGAAAGTTGAACACCCTCAATACTGTCACCGGAAGCCGATAGTTTTACAGAACCTTGGTCCTCTTCAAGCTCTCTTAGTATTTCCCAGGCCCTATTGATGACGACGGATGGAATGCCCGCTAGTCTGGCTACGTGTACTCCATAACTTCTATCTGCTCCTCCTTCGACAATGCGTCTGAGGAAAACTACATCACCCTTATCTTCTGTTACCGAAACATGGTAATTCTTTGCTCGCGGCAATTCATTACTTAGGCTTGTCATTTCATGGTAGTGTGTTGCGAAAAGCATCTTACATCCTAGATTAAAGTTGTTATGGACGTACTCCGCTACGGAGCGTGCAATTGCAAGACCATCGTATGTGCTTGTACCCCTTCCTATTTCATCAAGAATGATCAATGAGTTGCGGGTTGCCTGATTTAGTATGGAGGCCGTCTCAACCATTTCCACCATAAATGTAGATTGCCCTGCCGTGAGATCGTCTTGTAGGCCCACTCTAGTAAAAATTCTGTCGACTACCCCTATCTCAGCAGATTTGGCTGGTACGTAGCTTCCAATCTGTGCCATTAATGTAATGAGTCCGACCTGTCTTAGGTATGTCGATTTTCCTGACATATTGGGTCCAGTTAAAATAATGATTTGTGATTCTTCCAAATTAAGGTCGGTGTCGTTTGAAATGAACATTCCTTGTGGGGTTATGTTCTCGACAACAGGATGTCTGCCTTCTACTATTTGTATTCGACCGGAGTGGTTCAGCTTAGGTCTGGCATATTTTTGATCCTGTGCGATAACAGCCAAGGAGTTAAGTACATCTACTATGGCAAGTCCCTCAGCCGATTTTTTTAGAGTTGCTACCTCTAAGGCAACGATGTCGCATATATCTGAGAAAACCTCAGATTCCATAATGGATATTTGGTTTCTACCAGTTAATATTTGCGCTTCCAACTCTTTCATTTGAGGAGTGATATATCTTTCTCCCCCAACTAGAGTTTGTTTTCTTATGTAGTGTTCAGGAACTGAATTCAGATTAGATCGACTCACTTCGATGTAGTATCCGAATACTCTATTGAACCCAATTTTTAAGGTCTTGATTCCAGTCTGGTCGCGTTCATCTGATTCAAGAGTGGCCATTAGTTTCTGGTTTTTGGTCAATTCATCTTTTAGCTGATCTAATTTATTGGAATATCCAGATCTAATCGAATTTCCGTCCCCTGTGGTTATGGGGGGGTCATCAGTTAATGCGTTCGAAAGAAGAGAGATTAAATCTGAGTGATTTCCAAATATGTTTCTAACGAATTCGATTTTTTTTGAGTCATTTCCTCTATTTAGCAGCTCCAGTAGCTTTGGAATAGCGGATACACTATTAACTATTCCTATGAGATCTCTTGGGGTTGCCCTTCTTGTGGCCACCTTTGTTGAAAGCCTTTCAAGGTCAGAAATATTTTTGAGCAACTGAATGACGCTTCTTCTGCGGGTTTCACTGTCAAAAAACCAGCTAATCGCCTCTTGTCTAATAGTTATCTCTTCAACGTTTAATAGTGGTTTCCCAATCCATGCTTGTAAAAGTCTTCCTCCCATTGGTGTTGAAGTTCTGTCGAGTACAGAAAATAATGAAGATTCGCTTGCATCCCATCTTCCTGCGAGAAACAGTTCAAGATTTCTTCTTGTCTGCCTATCTAAAACCATATATTCGTCGACTGAATATGTTTGTAAATTTGTCATACCCAGAAGGGCTTCTTTTTGATGAATCTCAAGATATTCAATAATAGCCGCTGATGCCTGAGTTGCTAGTGGTAAATGGTCGCAACCAAATGGTTCAAGAGTATCAACTCCAAAAAACTTTTTAATTTTGGTTACTGAATTGCTTGGGTCAAAATTGGAAATATCTACTAAAGTTGTAACTGAATTGCTCGAATGAGTTATACGATCAGACCATTCCGATCCTAGCAAGATTTCTTTTGGAGAAAGTCTTGTTATCTCCGATTCGATTCGGTCTGACTTTAATTGTGTGGTAAGAAAATCAGATGTAGTAATGTCCACAACCGATATGCCTGCTTCGTCTCCTCTCATTACTATTGACATCAGAAAGCTGTTTGCTCTCTGTTGTAGGAGACTATCTTCGACTACAGTTCCTGGGGTAACTATTCGAACGACTTCTCTGTCGACTATGCCCTTTGAACTTGCAGGGTCGCTAGTCTGCTCACAAATAGCTACTCTGAAGCCTCTATTTATTAGACGAGTTAAATAGCTCTCCAACGCATGATATGGGATCCCAGCCAACGGAACCTTGTGGCCTTTGCCCATTTCTCTGGATGTAAGAGCTATTTCAAGCTCCCTGGAAATTATTCGAGCGTCCTCGTCAAAAGTCTCATAAAAGTCGCCCATTCGAAACAGTAGTATTTCGTCTTTGTGATCTGATTTTATTTTAAGATATTGTTTACGAGCGGGTGTTGTCATATTAAGTTTAGGATGTTTTTTTATATATCCTGTAATTCTAAATAATTACCTTGATCTGTGCAGAAACAGATTTATAAATCAAAAGGCCTGCTCTATGGCAGGCCTTTTATTAACTGTTTAACAATTAAACTTAATCATCTTTCCAAAATCGTTCCTCAAGGAAATCAAACCCTAGTGGAACCACTTTTTCTTTCACATCCTCAATCATTCCGGGATGACCGCAGGCGTAAACCATAGTTTCTTCTATAGGTAGCCCTAACTCTTGGATTTTATCCAATACTATGTTGTTAACCCTGCCCTTGTCTCCTTTCCAATCGCTATTTTTTGGTTCATCGGGCCGGCTGACTGTAGGCACGAATGTTACGAGTTCCGGGTGTTCTTCCGACAATGCGATAAATTCTGTATCGTATACAAATTCATCGAAATAGCTAGCTCCTTCAAGAACATAAAAATGGTGTCCGCTTTTACCTTCTTTTATATAGTCTCTGACGAAACTGACGTAAGGAACCACGCCTGTCACGGTTGAGACGAGCAGCTGATGTTTTTTTTCGTCTTTGAAAGTAAAAATCCCTTTGGCTCTGGGTCGTATGGTAACTTTATCACCCTCTCCCAGCCCCCAAAGTAATGGGGTAAGAACTCCACCTTCCTCAACGGGAACCAACTCAATGAAAAGTTCTATTCGTTCCTCATGAGGTGCTGAAGCGATCGAGTAAGCCCTTTCGACTCCGTCATGTCCAATTGTGCAATACTGACCCGGTTTGAAGGTATAACCCTCCGGTTTTTCAATCCATACAAGTGTAAGGTCGTCAGTTTTGTCGACCCTTTCTAATATCTCTACCTCTGCAAGTGGTGGCCTTTTGATCACCTTTCTAGTAGCCATGCTGTTATAAGTCCTTTTTATAGGTTTAATTTTTGAGGGTTTAGATTTTTTCTATTCGTACTTTACGCAGTCTAAGACTATCTGATTTAAGGACAGGGTCGTTGTCACCACTATTTGCGAGATCTTCAACTAGGCTTCCAAATAAGCTAGTAGAGGCCGCCATACCCTTATGAATTCCATTAACATGTGCAATTCCATTCATTGAGAATCCTTGTCCCTCTAGTTTAATGTTGTCACCTTCTGCTATTCCATGTTCACTAGCGTCGGACGCATTTATTTCCACAATTTCTGTTCTTGTGATCGTGTTTTTGTCAGAAGATGTGTCTATTCCTGCATCTCTGTCAGGTTGCTGAAGTACTCTTCCTGGCGCGAATATGATTGGATATTCCGAGTTAGTGGTATCACCTGAAACCTCTGCTCTAGTAACAACGGCAAATTGAAAATCCTGATTCTCTTTCCTCATGATCTGACCGTTCTTCTTGACCTTGTCTAAATCCAAATTCGTATAAGAAGAGACCTTCTCTTGAATTTCTACGAATACGTCAGAAGAGTTTCTGTATTCAAATCCACTAGCTCCCATTCTCTGAGCAATTTGAGAAAATATTCTCCATTCCTCGTCTGCTTCGCTACTTGGCCCAATCGATGGGTTAACACAATGTACGCGGCCTTCCAAGTTGGTGTAGGTACCCGTCTTTTCGGCAAATGTTGAGGAAGGAAGCACCACGTCCGCTATCTCAGTCAGCGCGCTTTCGAAGTTGTCATGAGCAATTACTAATTCTGATTGCTTGAAAGCTTTGTAAAAATCCCCTACTTGATCTTCATCAAAAGTAGGACTATCTCCCACAATTTCGATGGCCTTAATTTTTCCCGAATTGAGAGACTCTATTAAGTTTGTCATTCCGACGGCAGATTCACCAGTCGCAACGTAGTTAGGGAGGTATTCTGAGCAGGCCCCTAAGTCTCTCGCTCCTTGCTCGTTCGCACCTTTAAACATTGGATATATACCAGAAGGTCCATTGTCTATATTTCCTGTCATTAGTGCCAGATTAACAATTGCCTTTGCGCAATGTTCACGAATTTGAGGAGATATTGTTTCAAGGCCGTAGATTGTGGAGGCGTTCTCTGCATTGGCAAACATTCTTGCCGCGTTTCTTATTTCGTCCTGTGGGACTCCTGTGGTTGCCTCTATGTCTGTCAGGTCGTAGTCCCATAATGAATTTCGAAATTCCGTGAATTCCCCACATGATTGACAGGCCTCATTGTCCTCAAGAGATTCATCGATGATTGTTCTCATGAATCCGCCTATAAGGTCTATCTCTGAGTCTACTTTAGGTCTAAGCCAAATATCTGCATATCTTGTAAGCTCAGTTTCTCTCTGATCGACAACTATTATCTTAGTTCCATTTGCTGCAGCCTGTTTTATAGGAACAGATACCACATTCTGACTTTCAGTTATGTTTGAAGAAACGACAAGCACACAGTCTGTATCAAGGAGTTGCCAGATTCTAGAGGTTGAAGTTCGTCTCCCAGTCATATCTCCCAAAGGTTTAGTAATTTCGGGGTGCGTGTTAGAGGATATATCTACATTTGCTGAATGCATGACATCCCTCCCAAATTTCTGACCCACGTAATGGTCCTCATTTGTCCCTCGAGGGGATCCAATTAATGCGAATTCACCATTCCTATAGTTCAGTAGCTTTTCGGATATGAAGTCTAGCGCGGTAGGCCAGGTTGTTTCCTCTAAAACGCCATTATTCCGAATCATTGGTTTGTCTATTTTTTTTCTGCTGTTTACAAAATCGAGTCCAAATTTACCCTTGTAACATGCCATTCCTCTGTTTGCCTCAGCGGTTCGTTCTGGAATAGCTCGAATTATCTTGTTTCGCTTGCTCACATCCAAGGAAAGTTGACATCCTACTGGGCAATGCGGACAGGTACTAGTAACTTTTTTCTCCGCCTTGTCCCATTTATAGTCTCTCTCTACAAGCGCTCCAGTGGGGCATACGTCAATACACGCTCCACAAAATTCGCAACCAGATTCCAACAATGATGTGCCTTGGGAAGTGCCGATAATACTTCTACCAGATCTGTCCTTCAATGTGATAGCACTGTCTCCTCTAACCTCGTCACATGCTCTTACACATCTTGCACAGACTATGCAAAGATTCATGTCCATATCCCAATATGGATCTTTAACTTCAAGTGGCAAATGTCTGTTGTTGTAGGTGAGGGGAGTGGTTAGTTCCATCTCCATGTATCGGACAGTATCTTTAAGCTCACATCTTTCATTCTTAGGGCAAGTGACACATCTGTCGTTAACGGTGACGTGCCTAAGGCAAACATCAGTTGGACCGCATAGATCTATTCGATGGCAATTTAGGCATCCGTGTGGATGTTCTGAAATTAATAAATCTAAGATACCTTTTCTAAGTGAGACCAATTCATCTGTGTTGGTCTCAACCCTCATACCCTCGGATATTGGAGTTGTGCATGAAGCTGGGCTGCCTGGAAGTGGACGGTAAGACCCATCCGGCGTTGGTGCTTCAGCTTTTACCACGCACATTCTGCAGGCTCCATAAGGTTTCATCCCTGGGTAATAGCATAAATAAGGGATATATAAGTCATTGTCCATAGCGGCCTGGATTATCACGCTTCCAGGGTCTGCTTGAACTTCTACACCATCTATTGTCAGATTTATCTTATCTGCCATGTTAGTCTCCAGTTGCGAAATCGTTTGCATATGGACGCGTATTTTTAGGGACTATTTTGGGCCTATTACAGCTACCAGTAGGGCAAATATTTTCTTCTATGTGGGATTTGAAGTCGCTCTCAAAGTGCGTTATTGCTGATCTGATTGGTCCAAAACCCAACTGCCCATGGCCGCAAAGGGATCCAGCTTCCATAGTTCCCCCAACACTTCGCATTAAGTCCATATCTCCAGGTTTACTTTGGAAATTGGATATTCTTTCCACTATCTCCAGCAGATGTTCCATTCCTAATCTGCATGGAAAACACTTACCGCATGATTCAAACTGGCAAAATGCTACCAGCACTCGAGTTAAGTCTACTGCACATACGTCTTCGCTTCCCACTATGATGCCGCCAGACCCAAAAATAGCTCCCGCAGACCTCATTTCATCAAAATCGATGTGGATGTCTCGACTATCTGGGCCAAGAACTCCTCCCAATGGTCCTCCAGTTTGGAGCAATTTCAGTTCCCTTCCACCAGAGACTCCTCCACCTAGGTCATCAACTACTTGTCCTAACGTCATGCCCATTGATACTTCGTAAAGACCTGGTTTGTTTACATCTCCACTCAGGCAGACAATTGCTGTGCCTGTACTCTGATTGACACCAATAGCTGAGAACCATTCCGATCCTTTTGAAATGATCTCAGGGGCATATGAGAGAGACTTTACATTGTTAATGTTACTTGGCTTGCCCCAAACTCCAAAGGCTGCTGGAAACGGCGGCCTAAAGCGAGGCATAGACCTTTTGCCCTCAACAGCCTCCATTAAGGCAGTTTCTTCTCCTGCGACATACGATTCTCCGGTTAGCGCTACTTCGATATCAAAACTAAAATCGGAACCAAATATGTTTTCTCCAAGAAGACCGTTTTCGTAGGCCTCAGTTATTGCTGCTTCCGTCCGGTCAATAGGGCCATCATGTCCATGTCGGATAAAAACTATCCCATTCGACGCTCCGGTAGCATATCCGGCAATGGCTAGTCCCTCCAACAAAGTATGAGGATCACTTTCTAGTATCCCTTTGTCGTTGTATGCGCCTGGGTCACCTTCTTCACAATTGCATAATATATATTTGGTGGGACCTGGAGATCCAACAAGAAAACTCCATTTAACTCCGGTCGGGAAAGCTGCTCCGCCCCGTCCTCTCAGACCAGAATTCTTAACTTCATCTATAACTTCGGATGGTTCCATTGTCGTCACAGCTTTATAAAGGCCGGAATATCCCCCTGTGGCAATGTATTGAAGTGCGTTACTTGGTGCTATATGCCCTGCGTTTCTTAGAGCTATCCGATTTTGCAAAGCAATACCGGGAATGTTTTCCATCGCATCTGCAGATTCTGGAACTTCCCCTTCACCCATATATCCGAGCACATTAGATTCTGGCAGAACATTATTGATAAGATAACCTTCGATGATTTGGTCTATGTCATCAGCGGTAACATTGTTAAAGAATACTCTGGGGCTACCAGGTTTTTTTATGTCTAGGAGTGGTTCTGCGTAGCAGAGACCTAAGCATCCCACCTCGTCAAAGTTCGCCTCTATAGATCTCTCTGATAAAACTGTCTTTAGTTTATCTGCAACTCGGTATGCTCCGGCCGCGTGGCCGCACATTGCGGTTCCAATTCGTATGAGTGGTATGTTCCCGTTGGAACGAGTTTCCCAATACGTATCTGCTTCGGTTTTTAGTTCTTCGAATTTATCTTGAGTCAACTTGGTTTGGCCTGTCTAGGATGTTTTAGGGTTATCTTTCAATTGTCTGAGTAAAATGGAAGCCTGGGTGTCAGTTACGTTTCCATACAGTTCATGGTCTATGCTTATAACTGGACCCCTCGAGCAAGCCCCCAGGCAGGTATTGAATCGGAAAGAAACTTGTCCATCAGGAGTATCTCCCTCATCTTCCAATCCGAGTTGCTCCAGAACTTCGTCAAGAACCCTTCCAGCTCCGAGTAGATGACACGTTGGTCCCCAACAAACCTCCACTGAGTGATCTCCAGGTGGGGTAAATCTGAAATTAGGGTAGAACGAAGCCACTCCAAAAACGGAGTTTATTGATGCATTCATGGCGATAGCTACTTCTTCAATAGCCTCGTTGGGAATGTACCCAATCGAGTCCTGAATTGCCAGAAGAGATGACAACACAGTAACAGTAGGTCTCTTCTGGGATGCTATAGCCTCTTTAATCTGTTTCCTGAGGCTGTCATTTTCGACGGTCAAAGACGTCTCCTTCACCTTCGTAAAAGTCTGCGCAATGATAGCACAGCCAATAGTGAGTAACAATTCATGTTGAGCACAAATTAGTTATAGCGAGCTGTGCTATATGACGGCCCATTTTAACGCTGTAGTTTGTGCCACGGTCTTCTGGGTATATTTGCGAAGTATTTGCTAAGTATAAATTTTTTATCCCCGTATCGTGCGGGGGCATTCTGTCTGAATAGTTTGGGCCTATTATGGGTTGAGCTCCATCGATTTTATGATGATGTATTTCTTGTATCCATCCCTTACTGAATTTGGGGTTGATTTTCGATAAGTGGGGAATGTAAGCGTTTAAAAGTTCCGTTTGCGTCATGGAATAGTATTTGCTATCTGGGGTCAAGTAATTTGACAGATAGACTATGTGGCTTCCATTGTAGTGGGATGGGTCAATTAGGTTTGTATGTTCTATGACTCCTACAAAGGGTATGTTTCTATCCGCTATGTTCAACCAGTATTTATTGGACAGAGGTCTGTCCATTACCAGTATCAAAAGTACGGCTGCCATATAAGTAATGCCACGGAGGTTTCTCCGGTATTCTGTGCTAAGTCCCTCAGTGATAGCATCAAAAATATGAGAAGGGGTGGATGATATTACCACGTCGAATTTTTCATGTTTGATCTCGCCTTGAATTTCTATGTTCAGGCCTGTGACTCGCCCAGAGTCCGTTGTTATCGCATCGATGCCTGTAGACAAATATATTTTTCCACCCATAGAAGTGATTTTTTCTGATAGGGTGTCAAAAAGTTTTTTAAAACTTCCTATCGGATATCCCAACAGCTCTTTTGCAAGAGGGTGTTTTCTGGAGGCAAACCGGGTATTCATTTTCCCCCAGACCCAAGCCATCCCCACTTTCTCGTAGTGTTCTTCGCCAAATTTCCCTCTTAACATCGGCCCCCAAAATGCTTCATAAACCTGATCGCCAACATTGTTTTTTAGCCAGTTTACCGCCGTTTCGGATTCAATTGATTTCCAGTTTTTGAGCCTACGTATTTTTAGAGAAGACAAGCCAAGTTTCACTCTATTTGGAAGGGATAGCGGAGTGTACCTTAGCAAATCCCACGGCGTGACGAAGTCATAAATATGATTATCGAAAAGAGTTCCAACTGTTGATGGCACCCATTTTATATGGTCACTGATACCTATTTCTTCGCAAAGGTCAACTATAGCATTATCGCTAGTAAACCAATGATGATAGCCTCGTTCTACCGGGGTTCCATGTATATTAAAAGTTGATGCGTGCCCACCTAGAAAATCATTCTTTTCGTACACTGATACATCATGCCCAAGCTGGGATAAATCGTAGGCTGCAGCTAGTCCCGTTGCCCCCCCGCCTATTATTCCAACTCTCATCTATTAACCTCCGTAGATGTCGGCTCATCGGAATCATTTATGTCCTTTGATACCGACAAAATCGAGGCCCCACTGAACCATAGAAATACTTGCCCTAGTAGTGTAACGGGTATAAGAAGACATAGGTGTGTCACTGCAGCAAAGGCAGCTGCTTCAGATCGGGGGATTGCAAATTTTGGAATTAGAACCAAGGATTCACGAGCGATGACTTCAAATAATCCGATGCCTCCCGGGGCAGCTGGGATTGAAGATCCTATATTAGTAATACCTGTTATCAGAATTGATCCGGCTATGAGAGAGACTGTACTGTCGACATGAGTGTCAATACCTAATCCAATAATTACGAAATAGAACAATATGGCTTCACAGAGCCATATTGGTATGGAAAGTAGTAAAGTTCCGAAAAGAATCTTTTTTTCCCGTAGAGCCTCGAGTCCATCCATTAACCTGGCTGTCAGCCTGGTAAGACTTCTCTCAAATCTACTTGGTAAACGGGATATTACAAAGCCAGCTAAAGATTCCGTTCGCTTTCGGAATATTGAGGCTGCTATAACTAGGGCAAAAATAGCAACAAAAGGCAATACAAAAACAGAAATTAATAAGTGTTCATTGATTTTCATAATTTCTGCTAGAGCGGTAACTGTGTCCGATATAGGTATGAATATGGTACTTAATCCTATGAGTAAAAGAAGAGATATAGCGTCCATCAAACGTTCTACTAATATAGTTGTCAGACCGGTGGCAGTGTTTATACGTTCACGCCTGTAGAGAAAGAAGCTACGTATGAGTTCTCCTATCCTGAAGGGGAGTAGGTTATTAGCCATATATCCTACGATTACTACAGGGAACAGCTTTCTGGAAGATACAATTTTTGTTGGTGCCAACAGAAGTTTCCACCTGTACGTCCGGATTACCAAAGATAAAAAATAGCCAACAATACCTGGAAGAAAATAAAAATAATTGGCTTTTTTGATAGAGGAAATCATATTACCTAGGTCGGTTGTCAGAAAAAAAACAACTAGGAGTATTAATCCAAATCCTATTGCGGCGAATTGTTTCATGTATATTGCACTTAAGGTCCGTGTCGTATTTTGTCTGTTACAAAGTTTATGTCAGGATGGTCTTCTCTCACATACAAATATGCATCTTCACTTCCTATTTCTTCTGCCACTCCTTGTCGAAATAACCAATACTGTGTGAGCTCTTTCCAAGATTTCATACTAACGATCCCTGATGTAAATTTAAGAAAGTCTATGTCTCTATATTTATGTTCGGGAAACCACCATCTGTGAGGAACTCTTATTGGAGGATGGAAATCTCGTGAATATGCTTTGTCACTGGCATCTTTGTTTCGAGAGTGTACAAGTACGACGTTCGTTTCAGATGCGGAGGGTTTATTACTATCGCTGAACACAGGGTAGTCAACTTTTTCATAATTTCGAAGATACCATGTCCATGGCCATGTAAATCCACTAGTTTGGTCAATTGTTATCTGCGGAGACTTATCTGGTTTCATTTGGTCGGCAAGTGCATCAATACTTTTCATTGTCAGTTTGAGGTCAGGAGAAGTCTGGGTATATACCATCATCTCAACTGGTATGTCGCTGTTTTTGAAGCTTGCTTCGATGGAAGTGCGTATCGTCAGGATTAATAAAAAAAGTCCGGATCCGATGCACAATAGAGCTAGACTGGATTGGATGGTTGTAGAGTTTGACCTCCTTAGAATCAGATGACACAAATATCCCAACAATATTGTGATTGCAATGGGGATTAGTAAAGTTGTATCTGTTTTGTAGTCGGGGAGGGTTAATACAATAAATCCAAAGCTGATCATCGTCACGGGGCCAACGAAAAACAGGAACAATTGTCTAGGCCTTAGTGCTTTTGACCAGTTGATTTTATTGACCAAAGATCCCAAGAACTGGCCTGATAGCACTATCATAGGCAGAGCGATATTCACCAGTAGCCATGGCATTTTTTCGCTGGCTATGGTGTATAGGATAAAAGTGGATAGGCACCAATATGCGAGGTAAATACCAAACTTGTTTTTACGACGAATATAGTAGGTTGCTGCTAGTACGGAAGTAATCAGAGGTAGGTACTCATAAGTTGGTGTGATTATTAGGTAATAGAAAAAAGGTTGGTCTCCACGTGCCTCCCCTTGTTGCACGATCCAATAGCCAAGAGATTGCCATAGGCCTGAAGATATGCCACCACCAATATTTGTGAAAAAAGTGGTGTAGGCTGTTAACCAGATTGCGTAATATATGACGGTAGAGCGCCACCAAATACGCCAGCACCATTTGTAGCCTAAATATGCTGATAAACCGAATAATATTGACGTTGCTAAAAATGCTATAACCTTTCCACCTCCCACAGGCATG
Organism: SAR202 cluster bacterium; assembly: GCA_009392815.1. GTDB lineage: Bacteria > Chloroflexota > Dehalococcoidia > Lucifugimonadales > UBA826. The sequence goes on along the minus strand of VFFS01000079.1, from coordinate 4,137 downwards.
CCTATGTTACCCACTTCACCAACGAGTATTAGATTGGTCCAATTGAAAAGAAAAGTATGTTGAATTATTCCGGTAACTGCTGCCCATTGGGGCAAAGTAAGAGCTATTAGAAATATTGCCATGGAGGCGCTTCTCGGTATTGTTGTTATCGATATTCCTGCTCGGATTGAGTCAACAATACTTCCTGAAAATGTTTTGTATATAACTGGATAGGAGTCTGTTCTCAAATTGATGAGTGGAAGTGATTGAAACCCGATTTGGGTTATATAAATTGCAATACAATACAAACCGATCATACCGGTCACTAAGAACGCACTTTCTTTCGTGCAAAAACTTAGGGCCATCAGGCCTGCAATCCAGTACAGCCGTCTGTTGGATCCTTTTTTTAGATAATCCCAAACCAGCATTATGATTACGAATGTGAAAACAGCCATAAGAATGTCGTTTCGGGCGAATCTACTGAAGTAAAGCAGTGAAGGGGACACGGAAAGCATTATCGCAGTTATGATCGCTCCCTCCCTCCCAAGCCATTCTCTAAATATCAGTGGTATCAAAGTTAGGGCAGAACCGGCAATGACATATATAAGCCTTGCCGTGAAGTCACTATCTCCAAACAGAAAAAAAACACCAGCTGTCAACTCCATTTGTAATGGACCATGCATCATGGGGTTATGAGTTAGACCATTTCCCTGAGCAAGCTGCCACGAATAAAAAGAGTGTAGACTTTCGTCGTGGTGCATAGCCCTTTCAGAAAGTTGGAAGAGTCGCAAAAAAATTGACGTACCGATTATGACACCGTACGCGATGGTTTCGTAGAGATGACGAACCATCAAGTTGGTATCAAAAAAACTTTTTATGATCATCTTATTGTCGCAGCTTATATATTTCTATGTTGGGCTGTGATCCGAAGACTTTTACCCCCATATTTTCAAACTTTAATAACCCTGAGGACCCGTATATTTGAGATTCTTTAGGTCCTACCACAACGTATTTAACTTGATATTTATCTAACAGTTTTCTTGCCAGATCAATATCAATAGTTTCGTAGATAGTTTTGACATCGGCTACTCTTTGCTCAATGGTGAGGTCATTCGGTCTCCATTGTTTTTGGTGTCCGGGCCAATTTATTATGTTCGGCACCCCGCTATTCATTGAGATGATTCCCGCATCTCCCCATTCTCCAACTGCCTCAAGTATTCCGTCAGTCTTACTTACTGTTGACCGAACATAACGGATGGCATCCCTTGTATTCCCCCCTCTGTCATCTATAAATACAAGTCCATCAAATGATTTGAAGTTAGATTCGCTCATTTTAGTTGCTATGGCCGCGGGTACGTAGTAAATACCTACTAGGAAAATTATTACTGTGAGGATTCCCCAAATTCTAAGCCCCCATCGGTTTTTATTTTTACCTATGTAATATTTCGACGCCCAGAAATGTACTACGATTCCTGTACTGGCAGCTAGGAATATCCAGGCTTGATAATAAAATTTGAAAACCGTATTCATCCGATTGCCATAGATGTCACCGACAAAAAATAGTTCTGGGATTAGAATTAATAGCAGGCCCAGATTTATAAGCAAGAGCACGAGAGATTGTCTAGTAAGACCAGAGATTTGAATCTTAGATAAAGCCGTGGTTGTACTTATAAATATCAACCCGGTAATTGGTATAGCGACTCCTACGAAACCTGGTCCATCTGTATTAATACCATCTGATAAAAAACCTCTGATAACCCAGGGAGAAAATGAAACTGCTGAAGCTATGAACAGAGACCTCTTCCATCTGATAGATATCGGTGTGGTCCAGAATTGGGACAGTATGTATGGGACAACGAATATAAGAAGTGGCCCCCAGGCGATTAAAAAGTGAACTAGGCTAGTTTGCACTATGCTAGGTTGTAGTCCTGTTATAGAACTTCGGAACTGATATAAGAAAGGAGATAAAAATAGAGCTGCTAGTAAAAATGAGCTTAGGGGAACAAACATAGCATTTAATATGCTGCGTTCGAAGCCTGAAACCCATCTTAAGAGATATATAAATACCAAAATAACGATGATTACAGGAATGCTCCACATATTGACAAAAGTGACGGTCGCTACAGCAATAGCAATTAAAAGAATTAGACTCAATGTAGGTTTGTTCAAGTTGGAGGGTGCGCCTTTATAGGCGGCTCCTAGGCAGAGAGTGCAAAACATTATAAGAAAAGGTCCACCCATCATATGAGGGTGCAAATCTCCCAATAAATAACTGAAGAACGGGAATTCATTGATCGTGTAATCAATTCCTCGTTCTCCGCATGACTCTCCGAAGAAATTTATAATCCGGCTACTTTTAAACCACCACCAGAATTCGGTTGGTCTCCAGCTATCAACAATATTGACTGAAGATGAGCTGAGACCTTCGACGCATATTCTGTCCCAGAATGCACTATTGGCCATCCTGTTCTGTGCGATAAATGAAAGTCCTCCGTAAAGATTCGAAAGGAATACTACTGATATCGATGAGATTATTCCTACACTGAGTATTGATCTAAATTGGATGACTGAAGGAAGTAACGAACATGCCAGTCCAAATACGGCAGACCCCATGAGAGCGGGAATCAATATGAGGGACAAATTATAGGTAACTTCAGGTGTGGTGTTGATTAATGAACCCAAATTTCCAAATAGCCAGTAGCCAAAATAGTAGTAACTTATAGATTCACCCTTCATCCAAGGATCTAAAGGCCCTCCTGGTTCGGTCACCATAGCAGCGTTTAGGAAAGCTAGATCCATCGGCTGTTCAGTATGGTTTATCGATGGGTCGTTGAATTTGAAGAATGCGAATATACTCAGAATTATTAGGAAAATTAATTCAGTTATGAGAATAAGTTTCCATTCTCGTCTAAAAAAATTAAATATTTGATTGCGATTTCTGAAATAAAAATAGGTTGATGAACCAATAAATATTAGAGTTATCGTTACTAATAGCTCTGTGGTAGGGCTGGATATTCCCGATATGGTTGCCAGCCAGGAGACTAATCCCAATGAAGATATGGCAACTAACTTAGATATTGCGAATCCTCTGTCGCGAAGGTCAGGAACTATTCTGGAAACGAAAGGGAACGTCGCAAAACCTAGGACGTGAACTGTCAGGATCCAAATTAATAATTGGGGCATATCTAGATTATAAGTGTTAAATTCTGAGCAACTTAGGTACTATTTTGTTGGGATTAGGCCTTTTGCAAATGTGTCTGCGTCAAATACTGCGACATCTTCTGCTTGTTCTCCTGTTCCTACGAATGCGATTGGCAATTCCAAATCCTTAACTATTGGAATTGCAATGCCACCTTTGGCCGACCCATCAAGTTTAGAAAGGAACACCCCGTCGCATTTGACAGCATCTCCAAAAGCGCCAGCCTGGCTAATTCCATTTTGACCAGTTGTAGCATCAATAGTTAGTAACACTCTGACTGAGGTAACCCCTGCCTCCCTGATAGTAATCCTATGAATTTTTTTGAGTTCCTCCATCAAATTGGATTTTCCATGAAGTCTTCCGGCTGTGTCGATAAGTGCAATGTCTTTATTTCTACTTTTTGCTGCAGCAATAGTGTCAAAAGCTACTGCAGCAGGATCAGAACCGTGGCTATGGGATATGACATCTATAGTGAGCTTGTCTCCCCAAGATTTAAGTTGTTCGGATGCGGCCGCTCTGAAAGTGTCACCAGCACCAACAATTACAGATTTTCCTTGGTTCATATACCAATTGGCGAGTTTTGCTATCGTAGTTGTTTTTCCAACTCCGTTAACGCCAACTATCAAAATCACCAAAGGTGTCTTAGTGGGGTTGTCCAACCAGTCAATATCCCGAGAGTTAAGCCAGTCAAAAATGATTGAGCGTAGGCAAAGAACTAGTTCCTCTTCCGTCTCTGCCCTCTGATTTTTTGCTTGTTCTTCGAGCTGGCTCAGCATTAACTTTGTTGTGTCATATCCGAGGTCACTGGAAATTAGTATGTCCTCCAACTCTTCCATTGTCTCTTTGTTGAAACCTGAGGATCTAAAAACCTTGCCAATTTGCCCGAATAAAGACCCTCGTGTTTTACTAAGTGCGGAATTGATTTCCTCAGTGTTTTTCTTCCCAAAAAATTTCAGCAC
>VFFS01000078.1 GCA_009392815.1 SAR202 cluster bacterium | reverse complement strand
TTCTTATCAAAGACGACAGAATAGAATCAATATCCAATATCGAACCTACTAGTGACCACCTAGTAATAGAATCCAATGGACTGGCCGCCTCCCCAGGATTCATAGATACGCATACTCATTCTGATGGAGCATTGCTCAACAATCCGCAACATGCTCAATCGTTAAGGCAGGGAGTTACAACAGAGATACTAGGACAAGACGGCCTGTCCTACGCACCACTCTCTAAATCCAATTACTTGTTAAACCGAAGATACTTATCAGGAATCTTGGGACTTCCCCCTGAAAATCTGGATATGTCTTCAATAACTGCCTTCAGAAAAAACTATGACAGAAAAGTTTCGATCAACACAGCGTACTGCATTGCCCATGGGGCGATCCGACTCGAAACTGTGGGCTTTGAAGACAGACCTCTGAAAGCATCTCCACTTGAAAAAGCTAAAGATCTCGTTAGAAGTGGAATGGAGGAAGGAGCCGTTGGACTCGCCACCGGTATGTCGTACTTTCCAAATGCATGGAGTGATACCGAAGAAATAATAGAGCTATGTTCCGTTGTCTCAGAATTTGGTGGCGTTTACGTTACACATCTACGTGACAAAAATATTGACCGAGGGTTTGGCGGCGGCGGTGTTACAGAGGCAATAGAAATAGCGAGGCAATCGGGAGTGAAATTACATTTTTCACACTTCAGAACCGACGAGAACACCGCTGGCGAAGTCTCTAAACGAATTGAGGAAATAGACCAAGCTATTTCTGAAGGGATGGACATTTCACTGGAGCTTTATCCATATCCAACGGGTAGCACATTCCCACTAAGTTTCTTTCCGAGTTATGCTCATGAAGGCGGACTAGAGGCAGTGCTAGAAAAACTCAGAACTCCTGTAGAAAAAAACCGCTTAGCCAATTATCTCGACAATGATTATCCCCGGCCTATCAAGGATGCAATATTCTCCTATGTACCGGGGACACCTGAGTATGAAGGCATTTCACTAGACCGTATAGCTACGGAAAAAAATGTTTCATTAGGGACGGCAATCTGCGATATTCTTTTGGAAAATGAAGGCCAAGTGGGATACTGGGGTTCACCACCATTAAGTGTCGCAGTCTGGGAACAAATAAACCAAGATACTATGGAGTTTATGTCACGCCCAGACTACATGATTGGAAGCGACTCTATACCACTGGGTAGTTACCCTCATCCCAGAGCTTACGGAACATTCCCCCGCGTAGTCGGAAGATTTCAGAGAAAGTACAACGCTATGCCATTAGAACACACTATACAAAGAATAACCGACAACCCGGCAAGAAGATTCGGCTTAAAGCAACGAGGAAGGATACAGGAGGGATATTTTGCCGATATTGTCCTTTTCGACCCGGATACTATTAATGACAACGCCACGTACGACGACCCCAAGCAATTTCCAACGGGAATACCATACGTAATAGTAAACGGAGAAATAGCGGTTTCGATGGAGCAATGCACAGGAACCAAATCAGGTAAAGCTATACCGTAGAGCCTAGGTCTAGTCGAGTATTTTCTCGAAAGATCGTCTTAATATTGGGCCAACTTCCAACAATTTGTCTTTAGGAGTCCCACTAAATGCCAGCCGAATGCAGTTATCATTCTCAACGGGATCCTGAAAAAACAAATTCCCATCTGGAAAAACAAGACCGTCTTCCCAAGCCTGTTTCACTAGATCAGCTGCATCAATGCCCAAAATCCTTAACCACAGGTAGAATCCTCCAGCAGGCACTTGGTATTCAATGTAATCACCACAATTTTCATCAAGCGAATTACATAAATTCCTGCATTTGTTCCCGTATAAGAGTCTCATTGCCGTTATATGCTCACCATACTCCCCGCTGAGAATAAACTGAGTCACTGCGTTCTGTATAAATGGGACGTTTCCAAGATCAGACCTTGTCTTATGAAGCGCTTCTATAAAATTAGCATCACCATGAAGCCAACCAAGTCGAAGTCCCGTAGCAATTGTTTTACTGAAAGTACCCATCTGCAATACCCCCACCCCTGAGCTAATTGAATAAATTGAACTCGGCGGTGGAGATTCAAAATATAGGCTTGAATAGGTGGTATCTTCTAATATAAGTATTCCACGGTCCTGACAGAATTCAAATATCTCTCTGCGGCGAGACAATGACATTGTCCTTCCGAGAGGGTTATGGAAATCTGGGATCGTATAAAAGGCCTTTATATGCCTACCTTTTTGGACAGCATCCAAATAAGCCTCTTCAATTTCTTCAATCGATGCTCCATCTAAATCAGAGCCTATTTCTACAATCAGGCCTTCAGACCTTAAAATAGCTCTCACCGTTCCGGGGAAGCTAGGACCCTCTACTAAAACCACATCTCCTTTGTCCACAAATGTTGCGCAAAAAGCCTCCATACAGCCAGAGCTACCATTATAAAAAGAGAACTGGTCAGTCGTTGATAAATGATCCGTAAAACCATTACTGGGATCACATAAAATAGACTTCAAATCTGGATCTCCACTCCCATATTCATACTCTAGCGCCTTCGCATTTCCAGATTCGAGAATTTTGGATATATGCTTCGAAAATGCGGCGGAAGGTAGTGTTTCTCTGTCAGGCATACCTACCCTTAGGTCAATTAGATCGGATCGATCCGAACTGGCACCCCAGGGTGTGCTGAGCGTGGTTGATCCCGCACCTCTTAACTTTGCCCCCTGTGACAGGAGTGTATTTATATCAAAACCTTTTTGATCCATAACGAGGAGACATTTTAACCTAGTTAACTACAATTTTCCTTGAGAGGCTTATAATCTTTACCGATCAAAACTCTAGGGAGACACACTATGGTTGATAGCGGAAATATTGAATTGACTGTCAAAAATATCCTTCAAGAGCTAAATATTGAGTATGAGTGGATAAAAGTTGATCCTGATTTTGCAGACACACTACAGTTCTGCGAAAAATATGGGTTCAAAATGGAAGAATCTGGAAACACGATAATAGTCGCATCCAAAAGAGGTGAAAAAAAGTTTTCAGGCTGTATTGTTCTCGGCACAGATAGGCTTGATGTTAATAAAAAAGTTAAAAGTTTGATGGGCGTTTCCCGCTTATCATTCGCGAACGCAGAGGACACTGTTAAACTGACTGGCATGATGATTGGTGGTGTCACGCCATTTGCATTGCCTGACGATCTCCCGATTTATGTTGACGCCAAGATAATGGGTTTAAGTCAATTGATCGTTGGAGGAGGAAGTCGATCAGGAAAAATATTAATTCATCCGAACGAGCTGCTTAAAATCCCAACTGTTCAGGTGGTAGAGAGCCTATCCTTAAATCAAACCAACTGATTCCTATTATTCAGACCAATTCAAAATAAACTGGCGTTGAGAATCGTTCTCTGGTGATTCCCTAAAGTCTCCAGCCAACCCCTTCCTAAGCTCAGGAATTCTTTTCAGAGCTTCTGCTCCGGACAAACCATGCCGAGATAAAAGGCATCCCACAACTATACCTGTCCTACCCAGTCCCCTAAAACAATGAATATAAACTGACCTTCCTTCAAAAACTTCAGAGTCGATGAGATCTAAAATTTCCTTCATTTGTTGTCTACTAGTCACATTTTTATCTGTGATGGGGAATCTATAATATTTCGACCTACGAGAGCGCTTGCGCCTTTGGGAATGTAAATGTCTGTTGTAGGAAGGGCGCTCTCCACTCTCCGTAAGATCAATAAACGTATCGACGCCGGCATCCATCAAACACCCAATTTTCCACCCCGGCGAATTTCGTGCGGCAAATTTACTTCTTAACAAAGCGATAACAGAGTGGACAACAGACGCAATAAAAGTTGACGGGTTTACTGAGAACTGTCTGCCTGGATATTCTCCAGCAGCGATCTTCCCCTCTAATACCCAGTATGAAAAGGGATTTATGGGATCTAAATTGCCTTCTCTTGTTTCATTGAAAAGCTCATCAACATATTCAAAGTCAGATTTTAATTTTTCAGACATAACATTACGATAACATTATCCTTAAAAAATCTACCAGAGGAATCAAGTGGACAGCGATAAAGAGAAAAACCTAGTCTGGATAGACTTAGAGATGACAGGCCTTGAAGACGACCACGTAATAATAGAGATCGCATCGTTGGTGACAGATTCTCATCTGAACGAGTTGGCTGAAGGTCCTGTTATAGCAATTAAAAGAACGAAAGAGGAAATGGAAGGGATAAATGAATGGTCCCTTGAGCAGCACACCAAATCTGGACTTTTGAAAAGATGCTCAGCATCGTCAATTAACATAACGTCTGCTGAAGAGCAGACCATCCAGTTTCTGGAATTGTGGACTCTGCCTGGGAAATCTCCCATTTGCGGAAATTCCATAGCAACAGATCGAAGATTCATCCGCAAAGAAATGCCCTTACTCGATAAATATCTACATTACCGGATGATCGATGTCTCCACAGTAAAAGAGGTGGTTGAGAGATGGTACCCAGAATTGGAACCTCCATCCAAAAAAGGACAACACCTAGCTTTAGTCGATATCAGAGAAAGCATTTTAGAACTGCAATGGTACAAAACCCAAGTATTTAAACCTGAGAAATAAAATAATCACATGGTAAACATCTCAGACTCAATATCCGCAGCCAAGAACTTGTGGGAGTTTAGTCAGCTGCATGAAACTGATCTGGATCAAGTCTCTCTTGAAGGTTCTGAGCCTATTTTACCTTCAGTCTATAAAACAGGTGTGGCGGCCCAATCATCTATCGCCGTAGCGGCCTTGGCAGCCTCAAAAATCTGGGAGTATCGAACCGGAGAAACTCAAAAGGTATCGGTCGCCATGAAACATGCAGCTATAGCATTCCGAAGTGAACGATACCTTAATTACGAAACCTCTAGATATGGGTCCCCTGCCCATTCTGGGAGGAGAAATCATACTGACTCAATACATGGGTTCTATATTTGCGGTGATGGAGGATGGATCCAAATCCATGCCAATTATCCTGCCCACAGACTCGGAGCACTGAAAGCCTTAGATTGTGAAGATTCAGCAGCTGGCGTTCAAAAAGTGCTAATGAATATGACGGCAGATGATGTTGAGAATTATCTTACCGATAAAGGTCTTCCGGTCGGAATGATGAGAACCATTAAAGAATGGAACAAACACCCACAAGGAAGGGCAGTTGCACAACTGCCTCTAATGGAAATAAAAAAAATAGGAGATTCAGAAAAACTTAACTTCACTCGCGATCCTAATAGACCTCTAGAAGGAATAAAAGTTCTGGAACTCTCAAAAGTTCTTGCTGGTCCGTTAATGGGTAGAACTCTTGCTGAACATGGAGCTGAAATACTATGGCTTAACGATCCCCATCTGGACGTTATAGATGGCCTTGTAATAGATATGTCGAGAGGAAAACGTCCAGCTCACCTAGACCTCAATGATGAAAATGACAAAAATAATTTTATTAATTTATCTAGAACTGCTGATGTTTTTGTTCAAGGATATCGTCCAGGGAGCATTAGGGCTAAAGGGTTCTCCCCTGAAGATATGGCTGATATAAGACCTGGAATTGTTTGCGTTGAACTCTCTGCATTTGGTCATATGGGACCATGGTCAAATAGACGTGGATTCGACAGTATCATACAAACTGTTAGTGGAATTGGTAGGGAAGGAGCAAGGGCGGCCGGAGAGGAGGGCATGATACATATGCCTTGCCAAGCATTGGACCATGCAACTGGATATTTAGGTGCTTTTGGAGCGATGATTGCTCTACTGAGACAAAGAAGTGAGGGTGGAAGTTGGCTCGTTAGAGTCTCCTTGGCACAGACAGGTCAGTGGCTCAAGTCACTGGGCAGACTAGATCAGGTAGATTCAAAAGACATACCCGATACCGAAGTAAACGACTACTTGCAAAAAACAGTCTCCCCATACGGCAGCGTTTCCTTCACCAAGCCAGCCGCCCAGCTATCTAAAACTCCTGCTTATTGGTCTCTACCACCATCCCCATTTGGAACATTTGAACCGAGTTGGAAATAGGTGGGTTAATAATAACGGCTAAGATTAGCTGTTATTATCACTTACTGTCGTTACCAATTTTTAGAAGGTGCGTAAATTAAATGAATAAAGATTTAGGCATATCAGAAGATTTCATCAGAGATATTGTCAAAGAGGACATTAAGTCAGGAAAGCACGCCTCGATTGTGACAAGATTTCCCCCAGAACCAAATGGATTTTTGCATATAGGCCATGCCACATCTATATGCCTGAATTTTGGAATAGCCGCTGAAAACGAGGGAAGTAGATGTAATCTTCGTTTCGACGACACAAATCCCTCACGTGAGAATCAGGACTTCGTAGATTCAATTAAAAAGGATATAGAGTGGCTCGGATTCCGATGGCACGGCGAAATACTTTACGCCTCAGATTATTTTGAGCAATTGTATGATTTTGCTTTGAGATTGATTAAAGATGGCAAGGCCTATGTCGATAGCAGATCTCAAGATCAAATTAGAGCTACTAGAGGAACACTTACAGAAGCCGGAGAAAATAGCCCCTACAGGGATAGAACCCCGGAGGAAAATCTGAATATTCTTCAGAAAATGAGGAAAGGAATCTTTGAGGAAGGTTCTCACGTGCTACGAGCAAAAATAGACATGGCTTCCCCAAATATGAACATGCGGGATCCTGTTATGTACCGCATCCTCAAAACACCTCATCACCAAACCGGTACAGAATGGTCAATTTATCCTATGTATGACTTTGCACATGGACTATCTGACTCGATAGAAAATGTTACTCATTCACTATGCACTATGGAATACGAAGACCATAGGCCACTATATGAGTGGTTTTTAAACGAATTGAATGTATTCCCATCTAGACAAATTGAGTTCGGGAAAGTTCTGTTAAGCCATACAATTTTGAGCAAGCGTAATTTGTTAAGACTAGTGGAAGCTAATTATGTCGAGGGATGGGACGACCCAAGAATGCCAACAATTTCAGGTATGAGAAGGCTCGGGTATACACCTGACTCGATAAGAGATTTCTGTAACCGTGTGGGCATGTCAAGACGTTCCAACGTAGCAGATATAGCCTTGCTGGAACATTGTCTAAGAGATGACCTTAACAACATAGCGCAACGAAGAATGGCAGTTATTAATCCCCTAAAAGTCACAATAGAAAATTATCCTGAAAACACTGATGAACTCCTTCCTGCACTTAATCATCCAGGAAATGAAGACCTCGGATCTCGGGAGATACCTTTTTCCAGAGAACTGTATATAGAGCGCGATGACTTTATGGAAAATCCACCACGGAAATTCTTCAGACTATCACCCGGAACAGAAGTACGACTCAGATACGGTTTCTTTATTAAATGTAAGGATGTGGTGAAGGATTCTGAGACCGGTGAAGTAACGGAAGTAGTGTGTACTTACGATCCCGATACGAAAGGTGGCTCCGCCCCCGATGGTCGGAAGGTTAAGGCAACAATTCATTGGGTAAGCGCAAAACACGCAATTAAATCTGAAACCAGACTCTATGACAGATTATGCCTAGACCCCAATCCTGACATAGATGAAGGTGATGATCTGGCCTCTGTATTAAACCCAAATTCCTTGAGAGTAATGTCTAATACAATGTTGGAACCATCATTAAAAGACGCCTCCAAAGGCGAAATTTTTCAGTTTGAAAGACTTGGATATTTCTGTGCTGACTCTATAGAACACACGCCAGAAAAACCAGTATTCAATAGAGCGGTCACATTACGAGATACATGGGCGAGAATTCAGAAAAACCAAAAAAAAGGCAACTAGCTATACAGCAGCCCGAACATATCTCTTGGAGAGATTTCAGGTCTAAGGCTTTCTTGCAGTTAGAAATCCTAAACTTCCCACAATCGATATCACTGCCAAAATGTAAAATGCCATATTGTAGCTACCTTGAACATCAAACATCCATCCAGCAAAAATTGGCGCTGCAAACATCATTATAGACATAGGGACCATAGAGATTCCAAGAACTTTCCCGAATGCACGTCTACCAAAATACTCCCCTCTAATTGCGGTCCCCAATGGAATCCTTGCGCCAAAACCCAGTCCGTAAATAACTACAAATATCGGAGCCAAATAAATCTCTGTCAGGAAAGTGGCGAATATTACTCCCACTGCCTGGAGCAACCCAAACACACATAATGCAACGTTTTTGGGAACCCTGTCACCCAACCAACCACCAAAAATCTGTGCGGCACCAGAAAATCCCATAGTTGCACCCCAAATCCAGGCGCCAGTCTGCACAGGAATCCCCAAGTCTCTAAGGGAAATAATGAAATGTACTGTCATCGTACCTATTAACATCGAAGAACTAGCGTTACATATAGACAAGGTCCAAAATACAGGAATTTTGAGAAGTTGCGCAACGCTATAGTCAATGCCTCGATCTGAGGGAATAGAATCCTCTCCTGCACTTGCCGTAGCAACCCCATCAGAAGTTTTCTGAGGCACCACTTTACTAACCTTTAACCCATCTGGAACTTCTCCAAATTCTTCAGGAGCATTACGAATAAATCTTGAGACAGGATATGCCATAATCACGAATAACAATCCCAATCCCATTGCAGTGAATCGCCAACCTACATTGCCTGGAACCACCATCCATGCAAGCAGAGGAACCAGTATGAAACTCCCCATAGAAAATCCGATTCCGCCAAAGCCCATTGCAAGACTTCGTTTCTTATCAAACCAGTTATTGATAACGGTCATCATCGGCAACCAACCACCACCAGACGCACCAAGCATGATCACCGCATAAGCCAGATAGAACATCCACAATCCACTGGTTTGGCTGAGAATCAGGAATCCCACTCCTATGATGGTTACTCCTGTCACCACCACCTTTCTAGGACCAATTTTGTCCACTAAAATTCCAACCACTGGTCCTACTATGCTGCCCTCCAAGGTACCTAGCGAAAAAGCAAGAGCAAGCTGAGTTCTACTCCATCCAAAATCGCTTTCCAGAGCATCTATCCATACTCCAACTCCACCAAAAACCGGAGATCCGGTTATTGCGTTGAGAAAAAGGGTAAGAATTACCAACCACCAGCCATAGAAAAGTGAAAGGCGCCAAGAGAAAAATGACCCTGATCTGAGTCTTGAAAAAAATCCCATTATTGAATAATTTGCCTTTCGATGAAAATAATCACTGAAAAATCAATCTTTCTTTGACATTTTTCACCTAGGTGTTGAAAGTCAAAATAACAATTCATATTCATGAATTATAAAACAGTAAATGGAATATACACGAACAAGGCGTTTTTAGTTACCCAATATTCAATGTACATTAATGGGTTTTATAGCGTAATCTGTTACCTAGAAGGTGAGGTTTCAGGCTCTCTGATATAGGGAACTAGCCTAGGTGGATCAAACTGAGGTTCTCCCTTTATTGCCTCTATGAGTTCAAATGCTTTGAGAACCACGTCATGTTCCCCCTCTAAAGCAAGCATCACGGCTCCTTCTGAGCCCGCAACACCTCCAGAACCCACATGCACGGCTGTAACTCCAGTCAGAAGCTCAATCGCCTGTATCTCAGTCACAACTAAGGCATTGACAACTGGCATAAATCCAGCCGATTGTCCCATTGTGTAATCCCAAAGATGATTTCCGCAATGTCGAGCAGCCTCAATGACTGAAGGAATCAAACGTTCAAGACTTACCGGAGCAACCCAGTGAGCACCTCTGGCGGTTATGGTAGGCCAAATCCCTCCAACCGTGCCTCCTGCTTTATCTGCCGCAAAAACTCCAATGTTTCCATCAGGATCAACAGCATTGGCCCCTTTTACAGACACATCATAGGCAGTAAATTGATCAAGTACGACTGGAGCAGGTGTTTCATCTAAAGTCCCATCCTTGAACACCCATGGTCCCAGTCTATCGTCTTCTAATACACTTGCCATGCGTCCTTCGGTGACAATACCTGCGGTACAGTTAGCAGTGTCATAGTCTTGACCTGTCAATTCCTCCAAAATATATGATGGGGTAATACCTCTAGAAACTACAAACCAACCGTTTTCTAAAGCACGTTTGACTTCCGGCAATGCCAACACGCCACGAGCAATCAGTCTTTTCCCTTCTCTGGGAAGAATATTAACTAAAGCATGAGTTCTATCGTCCCTCACTACAGGTATCGGCGATTTGTATGGAGTTGTGTCGTAATACATTTTATGTTCCCTTTTTTCACAGAATAAAATCACGAGAAATCATAACGTAATCCGATCAAAAACACCCGAATGGAAATATATGGGACATTGGATGTCTAGTCGTATATACTTTCCCAGCTTGAGATGACTTAAATATTGAATATCCAAAGAGTGGAGGGCACATCTATGGTCGATCAACAAGTACAGATTCTTAGACCAGAAACACTTATAGAGGAGTTTAAGAAAAACGGCGTCACACATATAATCACGATCCCAGATAGTGAGACGAATTATCTTTATGAACTCATGGAGCAACAGGACTGGCTTGATGTGGTACCAGTTTCCCGGGAAGGTGAGTCCATGGCAGTAGCCTTAGGACTAAACGTTGCCGGAAAAGTACCTGTAGTTTTAATTCAAAACACTGGAATGATGGAATCTGGAGATTCTATAAGAGGCCAAGTTCTGGATGCTGGATTTCCTCTATTAATGGTTGTCGGGTACCGTGGATGGACTAGAAAAGGTCATACCCCTGACAGTGCCGCCACTTATACAGAACCATTTCTTAATGCCTTCCGACTAGATTACTACCTCGTGGAACACGACGACGATGGACCAAGAATCACGGAGGCTTTTGAAGCTACCAGAAAAAGCAATAGACCAGTTGTTGTGCTGATTGGTGATGAATATCACGGATTCAACAGGTAGATCCCGGAAACAAAGTTGACTAAGGATGTGGTAACCACGTAGTGATGGTTGCCTCAATAAGGTAGGAGAATATTAATGATTGAGGCCAAAAAAGTTTATGAGGCTTTCCAAGAGCACAGAGGAGACGCTATTGTTTCTGTCCAGGGTACATCAGGAAAACACTGGGCCGATGTGACAACAAACGTCAACAGGGACATATCTCTCGGCGGGTCAATGGGACAATCAACAGCATCCATATTTGGACTAGCCTTGGGATTACCGGAACAAAAAGTCGTACATTTCGACACCGAGGGCGCGCTACTAATGAACCTAGGAGTTCTCGCTTCCATTGCTGGAAAAAAACCAAAAAACTTCTTCCACTTCTTATTGGATAATGGTTGCTATGCCACAACAGGTGGTCAACCAGTTCCAAACTCTGAAGATATTGACTACGCCATGGTGGCCAAAGGAGCAGGCTACGCAGCGGCTTATAACTTCGATGATTTAGAAGAACTCTCCACCAGTCTTGAGGAAATTATGAACCAAGAGGGGCCTGTTTTCATAGCGATAAAAGTCCACGCAGAAGTCGAAAATCTCCCCATCGGCATGAGAGAAAAAAGAGTTTCTCGAAGCAGAGCCCAAACTATCAATGACTTAAGAAGCGAGCTGGGAATTTCCTAGACATTTCTATAATCAGAATCATCTAAAGGAACGCGTAACCAAGAAACGATTTTCCGCAAGGACTGATACGCTTCCGATCGAGCCTCGGGAGTGTCGTCTTGTTCCGCCTGCTCAAATATGTCAGACATTTTATTGACCATATCAGGGCCGGTTTCTAGCAGGGCGTCACTTCCGGAAGCGGCCCATTTGCAGAGCACATACCTTATGATGGCACCTTCAGGAATATTAAGATTCCTGCTCAACCTGGATACAGTCGACATTGGGTCCTCTTGTGTATATAGAACTACGTCCCGTTTGAAATTTGCATCCTTATCTGAAGGATCATCCTCCCAAAAAAACTTTTCAAGAACAACCTGATTTCTTTGGCTAGTGGAATTTTCTTCCATCAAATTTTCTCCATACGATTCACTGGGTTATAAATCCGAATCTCTGTGACCATTACCCTCGTCAAGATATAAGGAGGACCCCACCTTGGAAATTTCTATTTTCTGTGTATACGTAGACTCTTTTCCATCCACTTCTAATGTTCGTGAAGAAATGTGAGTCTCACTACTCGCGACAATAGATTCATTATATTGAGGATAGCCCTCTTTCAATATCCTGCCAGATATATTATCTGGAACTGGTATTCCCAAGAGATCTAGAGCTGTAGGCATAACATCTATATTTCCTGTGGGAGAAAGAAGGCGTTCCCCACTCCTGAAATTTGGGCCTGCACATATCAAAGTATTATTCATTTCATATCGACTCATTGACCCATGCTGCCCCTGACCAGCAGACCCACCCGTCGAGTAAACATACCCAGGATATCCATTATCGTTCTGCTCAGATGTCCATCTAAACGAAACCACGATGTCCGGTGACCTTGGACCTTCACATCCAACTAGATTCAGAGGCAAAGTACCCTCTATTTTCCCGACTCTTTCAGAGACCAAAACAGTACCGCACCAAGACTGGGACATAATCCATTCAGATATCCTCTCAGATGAATCTAAATCTGAGCCACCTACATATAGGAGTGCACATCCTCCATTGGGAGCGACCAACACTTGACCAGTCTCCCCACCAATAATAAAACCAGCAGCCTTCAATTCATTCTCGAGGTCAACATTATCAATAATAGTGGAATACCCATGATCCGAAACAATCATGAGATTAGTATCAACGTCCATAGAATTGGAATCCATAAATCTCAGCAGTCTTCCAAACTGTTCATCAGATTGCTTAAGGGCGTAATTAGAATGCTCGTCACCTACACCATGCATATGCTGCGACTTGTCTGGTTCCGAGGACCATATAAGAGCAATTTCTGGTGATATCTCTCCAAGAA
Organism: SAR202 cluster bacterium; assembly: GCA_009392815.1. Taxonomy (GTDB): domain Bacteria; phylum Chloroflexota; class Dehalococcoidia; order Lucifugimonadales; family UBA826. The sequence continues at coordinate 4,674 of VFFS01000078.1, read as the reverse complement.
CATACTCCAAGAATATATTCATCGCATGTTCATAACGTGGCAGATTTGGCAGCAGCTCAGGTGGCCATTCCCCAAATCGGTTCTTAATGTTATTTTCCAATATGGCTGGAATAGTGAACTCGGGATGAATAGTGGCACCTCCACAAGTCTCCGCAAGCGGGTTATGGGCATAAGCATTTCCACTTGTCCCAACCCCTAAAGCAATATATTGCATATCGTATGGGCGAAGAATTTCTTGTAGCGTAGTGGCATTCAATACTCTTAATCCTGTTTCAGCAATTGAAGCCATCTCAGTTTTCAGTGCGGATATCACCCTTGTTCCGTCATAATCCCTGGCAACAAAAGAATTTGCAGCTAAACCATGGAGTCCGGGCAACATTCCTGTAACCATAGATGCGGCATTTATTCGAGTAACAGAAGGAAAAACTGGATGATGGTTTTCAAAAACGGTTCCCCTCTCTGCAACGCTATATATGTTTGGAGCCAATTCACGACAAACCTGAGCGGGTTGAAGGCCATCGAAAACAGCTATTATTAATTTAGTCACTCAACATTCTCTCCCATAGACTGAAGTTTGAATCACAGTTTACACAGAAAAATGTATCAACGAACAAAACTCATAGGCGACATCAGGAATTCTCCAAAACTTTCAGTTAGTCTGCTAGACTTCAACTCTCTACGAAGGAGGGATATATCCAAATGTTAGACAGAGATAAAAGAGAATTATTTAGGAATGTTCTACAGGGGGAAGAGTGTATATTCCCTGGCTCTGTGTACGATGCTGTTTCAGCTCGTCTTGCTACCGAAGTAGGTTTTGAAATAGGAATGTTCGCGGGGTCCATTGGTTCGTCAGTAGTCTTAGGAGCCCCAGACTACATAGTACTAACATTAACCGAATTTGCTGAGCAGGCCCGTAGAATTTGCAGAAATACCAGCCTGCCATTGCTCGTAGACGCTGACCACGGTTACGGAAATGCTCTAAATGTAAAAAGAACGGTTGAGGAATTAGAAAATGCGGGAGTGGCTGCTTTAACGATTGAAGACACACTTCTTCCCCGGCCCTATGGAATGGAGAAAACAACACTCATTTCGATTGAGGAAGGTGTCGGAAAAATGAGGGCAGCCCTGAAGGGACGATCAGATCCTTCACTGGTCATAGCTGGACGGTCAAGCGCTTTTAGCGTAACCAGTATCGAAGATGCCGTAGAAAGGGCAAAACAATACGAAAATGCAGGTGTTGATGCCATGTTTTTCGCGGGCCTTTCAACCAGGCAAGAATTAGAAGCAGTAAGAGATGCCATATCGATACCGATCATGCTAGGAACCTTGACTAAGGAGATTGAAGATAAAGATTTTCTCTCTTCTATGGGAGTAAAGGTAGCGCTTCAGGGCCATCTTCCATATATGGCCGGGGTCAAGGCAGTATACGAAGTAATGAAAGCTCTCAGAAGTGGTACGAAACCGTCTGAATTAGGTGGAGCTTCGCAGTACGCAGATCTAATTGGTCGAGTAACCAGAGAGAGAGAACACGATAGTTGGATCGATGACTACCTCTAAAACACCTTATACGATCAGGGGCATTACCTTGTCCTCAAAAAGACTCATAGTTGCGAGAATTTCTTTCTGAGATAATCCTGCCATAGCGAAGTTGGCTCCGAAATACTCGATCCCTTCAGACTTAAGATACAAAATTTTTTCCGCAACTTGTTCAGGCGTTCCTATGAAAGCCCGATTTTCCCTTATATATTCATAGCTGGGAGGTAATTCACTTCTCTCACGCCGCCAGTCAAGTATGGATTTATCAACCTCAGTACTATCCATTAAAAAACGTCTCCATTGCATTATGTCCTGAATCCATTCGATATGCTGTTTCGTAGCCTCAATAGCACGTTCCTCTGTTTCAGATACATGAACATATCGGAAAAATGGAACTTCACTCATATTCGAAGGGCGTGCGGAATCAGAGCATAGTTTCTTATATCGCGATACTAGTTCGAGAGCATGTTTAGTATCTTGAACAACGGCAATACAGAGCAGAAATTGATTTTCTACAAGAAATTCCAATGTTTCAGCAGAGCGAGATGCCGCTATGTAAATCGGAGGATGAGGTTTTTGAATAGGTGACGGGACCAAATCAATGTTTCGTAAGGAATAAAAGTCTCCCTCGAGAGAAACTGGTCTTGTGGTCCACATGTCTTGTACTGATAATACCGATTCTCTAAATCTTTTCTGACTATCTTTCTCCGGAATACCAAATCCACCATACTCGTAACTGTAAACACCTCTTCCAAATCCCACATCTAATCTGCCGCCACTAAGTATGTCCACTGTCGCAGTATCTTCAGCAATACGAATAGGATTATGCAAAACCGGGACAATCACACCTGTTCCCAAACGTATTTTCTGGGTTGCAGCCGCCATGTGTCCCAATATTACGCCTAGGGAAGCACCCATGCTGTAGCGAGTGAAGTGATGTTCAGCAAACCACGCCGAATGATACCCGCTGGACTCAGCGACCTGAACCTGCTCTACCGCACCCTGAAAAACATCCTTCTGGGAAACATTTTCTGGCCATGGAAGATGCGTGAAAAGTGCGAGTTTCATTATGGGTTAGACCATTTCAGAGTCAACAGATTTTACAAGCTCCATCAACTCAGCCAGAGCTGACAATTTGTCCGACATGGTTTCTCCAGGCAAATCTACCTTTAGTGAAGTTATCCCGAGGTCTTTGTAAAGGCGTATTCGATCTTTGACCATATTATTAGTACCTATCAAGTTCGACTTTAGAGCGAGTTCTACCGGCACTTCTTCTCTTGCTTCTTCTCTTCTACCCTCTTTCCATAGTTGCTGCACCCTATCAACTGACTCTCTGTAACCCTGTCTAGCGTAGGCATCTTTATAAAAGTTACTTTTCATGGAGCCCATAGCTCCGAATGTAAATCCGTATCCCCTGGCATGTCGCTTTCCAGCCTCTTCAACATCATCAGTAAACTCCAAAGAAAGAGGGATCATCATCTCCATCCGAGTGAAGTCCTTCCCTACTTTTTTGGCACCTGCTTTTATCCTGTCAATAAATATATTCCCAGATTCCGGAATAAAAGACCCTCCCAACCAACCATCGGCAACAGCCCCAGTCATTTCGAGATTGGAAGGACCAAGAGAAGCTACCCATATTGGAACATCAAAAGGTGGAGAGCTACTTCTTATCTCCTTCCCTTCACCTCCAGGAAGAGGTAAAACATACTCCTTACCCTTGTACGATAGCTCTTCCCCAGCAACACCTTTCTTTACAATTTCAATAATCTCTCTAGTTCTTGTAATAGGGTTACTGAATCTTACTCCGTGCCAGCCTTCCATTACTTGGGGACCACTGGTTCCAAGTCCAAGAATAAAGCGTCCGCCTGATAGCGACTGCATGGTCAAAGCGGTCATTATAAGATTTCCTGGCGTTCTAGTACCAACCTGGATAATACCCGTACCAAGCCTAATTTTGGAAGTTGTGGCAGCAAGATAAGCGAGAGGTGAAATAGCATCAGTCCCCCAAGCCTCTGACGTCCAGATTGAGTCGACGCCGAGAGCCTCAGCCTCTCTTGCAAAATCCACCACTGGCTTCCAATCGGAAACATCCGATCTAACCCCGGAAAAAGATCTAACAGCTACTTTCAAGTCTTAATTAACCCCACTACTATCAAACCCTCTTTGGATAATCTGGATGCTGTTTACATGCAGTGATCTGACCAATATGATCCAGATCATGAATCCGCTGGAACAGGTACCACGCTCCTGAGTGTAATTCTCCAAAGAAACTGTGATTTGAAGTTGATATCTTATCGGCCTCTTTGGGAAGCCTAGATGTCATCACAGCCCAATTAATACCACCCTCAATCACTTTCCTTATGAGCATATCGATACCGACATCAGCAGATTCTCTCGGAGGCTCAACTCCCCCTGCATCTGGGGTCTCTCCGTTGGCTAAAAGCTCCACCACTTCCGTCACTCTAGTCGTGCTCGCAACAACATGGTGCAGCACTTCAGCTATGGTCCACTCATCCTCGTCAAAACTAAAGTCGGCTTGCTCCTGAGTTAATCCTTGGATTTCATCAATCATCTGGAGACGGGATGAGGCTGACCTCGTCCATAGCTCCTCGAAAGAATATTTTCTCCCCTGCACTATCAAATAGTTTCTAATTCTCTCCTGCTCTGGTGTCATAAAATCCCGTCTCCTACTCCATAAATCGCTGGCGAGAGACCATAACTGGCCAAAACCAAAGTGATAGCAACAATAGCACTATACCAAGAAACCCATTTCCGAGAAGTGCCACAAAAACACCAAAATCTTCCGCCACATAACCGGATAAAAGTAATCCCACTGGCAATCCATAAACAGCCAATTGTCTGAGACCAAGAATTCTTCCCCTCATTTCTGGTGTGGTATATCTGAGAATCATCATGGCCATAGTTACCATCGAAAACGATTGAGCACAACCGACCACAATAAGAAGTGGGATGGAGGGATAAAACCACTCCATAAATGCCATCGCAATTATCCCTATATGCCAAAAAACTGAACCTATAAACATAATCTTTCCAGCAGATCCCAGGCTAGGTAGAGAGCCTACCAAGAGAGATCCTAGTAGGGAGCCAAATGAATAAGCCCCCACAAGCCAGCCAAGC
>VFFS01000077.1 GCA_009392815.1 SAR202 cluster bacterium | reverse complement strand
TCGGTTCACAGGAATGGGAACATCAGCACTCCGTGAACGTTGTAGGCACCTACAACGTTTTTGAGGCGGCCCGGAAGGCAGGCGTAAAGAGAGTGATATTTGCCTCAAGTGGAAGTGCAATAAGGGGATTCGAGAGAGTATCTCCTTATAAGGAAATTGCTGAAGGGACCTACCACAAAGTCCCAAAGGATTTCGAGATGATCACTCACGAACAAGTGCGTCCAGACGCTCTTTATGGTGCAACTAAAGTTTGGGGAGAGGCTCTAGGACGCCATTTCTCAGACGAATACAACCTCTCCGTAATCAGCGTACGTATAGGCATTGTTAAAAAAGAAAATAAACCATTGAGTATGAGAGAGAATGCGAGTTACTTAGGACACGAAGATATATGCAATATGCTCAGACTCTGCATAGACGCCCCCGACACAATTAGATGTGAAACAGTTTTCGCTGTTTCAAACAACAAGTGGAATTACCGTGATCTCACTCACGCAAAAGAAATACTCGGATACAAACCCGTAAATTCTGCAGATGACAACTTTTTTAACCCAGCTGGCTAGCCAGCTTAATCTAGAAATGCAACCAACGTAGCCTCAGCAGATAAGAATTAAGCTAGCACCACAAGGAGAAAGAAATGGGTATAGATGTTAATAACTCATCAGCAATAGATATAGGAAAGGCAATCGCGTCAAAAGAGATAACAAGTAGAGAGGCCGTTGAAAAGTGTATTGAGAGAATCAACAAAATAAACCCCTCTATAAACGCAGTGGTGCAAGAATGTTTCGAAAGAGCACTCTCTGAAGCTGATTCACTAGATATTGAAATCGCTCAAGGAAAAGTTCGAGGCCCTCTGCATGGAGTTCCTATGACCTTAAAAGACTCCTTGGATACAGAGGGAGTTATTACAACCTGGGCAACTCTGGGGAGACAAAATGAAGTCCCCGAAGTGGACGCAACTTTGGTAACAAGACTTCGTGAAGCCGGGTCAATTTTACTCGGAAAAACTAATACCCCCGAGCTGACTCTTGCCGCTGATACCGACAATTTGGTCTACGGTAGAACCAAAAATCCCTACGACACAAATCTGTCTCCAGGTGGAAGCAGCGGAGGAGCTGCGGCAATCATCGCTACTGGAGGGTCCCCATTTGATATAGGCAGTGATACGGGAGGTAGCATACGCATCCCATCACACAGCTGTGGAATTGCGGGAATCAAGCCAACATCAGGAAGAGTTCCACGTACAGGGCATTGTATTTCTTACGCTCTGGGAGCAACGGAATCACTTACTCAGAATGGTCCTATGGCACGGTATGTTCGGGACCTTGATCCAATCCTAAAAGTTATATCAGGCCCTGACTCCAAGGATCCGTACATAGTACCTATACCCATCGGAGATCCCGGCGAAATAGATATAAAAGGCATAAGAATTGCTTTTCATACTGACAACGGTTTGATGTCACCCACTCAAGAGATTTCAAATGTTGTGAGAAATGTAGCGTCGGCATTACAAGACAGAGGAGCATCGACCGTAGAGATCCTACCAGACCCAATTAGCATGTTGAGACAAATCGATGGAAGAAATGGAACAGGGGACGGAAGAGAATGGGTCAGAAGAATCCTTAAAGATGCAGGAACAAGTCAATTCTCACCATTCATCGAAAACAGGCTAGAAGAAGCACCAGCAATACCAACGTCGGAGTTCACAGAAGTACTTGAGATGGTAGATCACTACAGGAGTGGAATGATCCAATTCATGAAAGACTTCGATGTGATTCTGTGTCCTGCCTCTGCTAAACCCGCAGTGGGACCTGGTGAAAGCTTTCTACCTGAAAACAAGTTTCTTTATTCGTATACGTCAGCCTTTAATGTCACTGGGTGGCCGGCTGGAGTAGTAAGAGGAGGAACATCTTCAAGCAATTTACCCATAGCCGTTCAGGTAGTGGGAAAACCCTGGAGAGAAGACGTTGTCCTATCTGTCTTAGAAACTGTGGAGGAAATCACCGGCGGATGGGTAGCTCCAGCATTATGATGTGAATGATTCTTGAAGCGAAACTTACGCTCGCACTAGAGGAAATTTGCAGATAAAAAATGCACCCACTCTATCACTTGCATACGGAAGTGATAGAGTGGAAAAATACTGATCGAAGAGAATTAGAATCTCTAAAACTCACCCAACGTTCCAAAATATTGAACGAAAGGCAATCAAACTTATGGTTACCCAACGCGGTTAATGTTAGAGAGCCTAAAGTACAAAGACTATAGGTACCTTTGGACATCGGTTGCCACTCTTCACTGGGCTGAATATATGGAGATGGTGATCCTATCGTGGTTCATACTTGAGAAAACTAACTCGCCCTTGATCTTGGGCGTATATGGCGCACTTCGATTCTCAGCAACTTTATTCGCCCCTTTGATAGGCGTACTGGTAGATCGTCTCGAAAAAAGACTGCTAATAATCCTGGTGAGAACTTCATTCCTCTTCAATTCAAGTATAGGTCTGACATTAATATTCTTTGACAATCTAGATAAGTGGGAAATTCTAATACTGGCTGGATTTCTCGGCATATCCAAGACGGCTGAAATGGTAGTCCGTCAGTCAATCCTGCCCGACATAGTTCCCGAAAAAAGCGTACGTAATGGTCTTGCATTGGAAAGGGCAGGGAGTGATCTGACACAAATAGTCAGTCCCATCGCTGGTGGTTACTTACTGAGCTGGGCAGATATGACAATGAGTTATTCGGTAGTGGTTATATTCTATTTACTATCATTCATGCTTTCATTCAGGGTAGGACAAAATCCCCTGATTGCAACCACTAATGCTATCGATAACAAGCGTCCTATGATTTCATCTTTGGTTGAAGCATTGAAACACGTACGAACAGTCCCTGCCCTATCAGGTTTGTTGATAATGGCAGTAATTATTAACCTTACCGCGTACCCACTCTACTTTTCACTTGCTGCTGTTGTCGTGAAGCAAGTGTTTCATACCAGTTCCGAGAGCTTGGGGATAATTCTAGGTACCTATTCGTTAGGAGCGGCAATTGGTTCTATTAGCCTCAGTTCAGGTTTAATTCGGATTAGGGGGGGAACGCTAATAGTTTGTGGCTCTGTCATATGGCATGCGGCAGCCGCTCTAGTGAGTGTCTCTACCAGTACTTCTGTAAGTCTGCCAATATTTTTTACTGCAGGAATTGGACAATCAATGTGTGTAATCATGATTTCAACTATGATTCTTAGCCTAACCCCACCAACCCTAAGGGGGCGAATAATGGGACTTAGGCAACTGGCTGTTGGTGGGTTGCCCTTGGGGCTACTACTCTCCGGGGCAATAACGGAATTGGCCGGAGTCCAAACTGCCCTGATATTCAACGGGATCATAGGCTCACTTTTGACAATAGGCGTTTGTCTGATATGGCCCCAGATGGTTAGATCCGAATCTAAAAAAAGCTAACATCAAACTGCCCAATCTATTTCACTAGCCGCAGTCTGCTTATAGCTCCTTCTACATAGAGTATTTCTACAGTTTTTTTCAGATACTCATCAATAACTATTTTATTCGGACTATCCACCTTATCTCTGAGTCGCTCAGAAATTAAACGCATAGTCGCTTCACCGTCGATCAAGTCTAATAACAAGGCGACAAATGAACTACAATCAGTGCCTTCCTGTCTCTCAGGCGAATGAAGGACAAGTCCCCATTCGAACCTCCCCGCAGATAAAACAGGCTTTCTAGCAACATAGGTGTCTTCATGTAAATAAGGGACCAGATTGTCCCAGTTACTAAAGTACATTCCCAATTCACGTTGTCGGGAATGTCTTTGGTTCTGCTGCGATTCAAGAGCATATCTAAACGATTGGGGTAATTCTCCCTTTTCCAAAACAGCCCTTTCATACCCCCTTACAGATTGCCCGGATACAGCTTTGATAAAGGCCTCCCGCCCAGTAGATGTCCCATCTCGGTCCAATATTTTCCTCGCCTCCCAAAAGTAAGAGTCGATAGATCTATTTGTCTGATAAAAAAGTTGGGCAAGTTCCCTAAACAGGGAATACTCTCTTCTGATCATTTCTTCATACACCTTAGCAGTGGCAATTTCCATATCTGGGTCAGATAGTGCTGTGACTGCGTAAGCCGATGCCAGAACACCTGACATTAGCGCCATATGAACACCTGATGAAAACAATGGGTCTATAAAACAGGCAGCGTCACCAGCCAAGACCCAAGACAGACCAGCAATTTGAGTAGAGGTATAAGACCAGTCCTTTACGATCTTGGGTGGCTTAAGAAGCTTAGCCGATTGCAGCATACGCCTAGATTCTTTCGCATATGACAGATTCGCTTGGAAGTAATCTTCAACATCTCTAGATTGCAATTCCTTTGATGCTTTTTTGGAATCTAACACAATTCCAACGCTAGCTATATTTCCCTTCAAAGGTATATTCCATATCCAACCCTCGGAAAATGATTCAATAAAAATATTGTTTTCGTTGGGTTTGGGTAGGGAAACGGCATTTTCAAAATACCCATATATTGCAAGATTTTGAAAGCTATCATCCCATTGACGAAGATTCTTAGACCTTGAAATCAAAGACGATTGGCCGCTACAGTCAATTACCATACCGGACTCTATAAAAGAGTGATCCTCTAGTCGTTTCCTACAAGAAACTCCTACCGCTCTATCATCCTGAAAAATTACTTCAATTACCTGGGTCTCTTCTCTAACATCTACACCTAGCGCTCGCGCCCTATTGAGAATAATAGTATCGAACTCAGGGCGGTTAACCTGATATGCGCTAGTGTATTCCTGGTTCGTTTCACTGAATCTCCATGTCCAAGGCTCAGATCCACTACCCCAAACCATAGTCGCCCCATATTTGACAGGAAACCCCGCAGCGGCTATCTCCGCCTCAACACCTAACTCTCTGAGTATCGGCATACTGGCAGGTAGAAGGGATTCACCTACGTGTTCTCTAGGAAATTTATCCCGCTCAAGAAGTACAACCGACAGACCCGCCTTGGCGGCCATGGAAGCAGCACAACTTCCGGAAGGGCCGCCACCTATGACGACTACATCAAAAGACTCACTCAATGTGTTTCTATACTAAGAAAACTATACGTGGCGTTATTACTAGTCCGGTATATATGCGTTACCAACTATCACCACAGTTCCGTCGTCTTTTTCCATCCACACTCTAGCCTCTGCAATATCGTCACCTACAGATCTTTCATCGGTAAGTACACCCCTCGCGGTCACCCTGTCTCCCGGCCAAACAATATTCGTGAACTTTACATCCAACTTGCCGCCATCGAACCATTTGTGGCCAAAGCTTCTATCTAACATGTCACCGATGTAGGAAATAGTCATTTTCCCTCCGACAACCACTTCCTCAAATCCTAGTTCCTGAGATGCTTCTTTATTTGTGTGATAGTGCTTGTTCCCATGAAAGAATGTTCCACACATCTCAAGGTCAATTTCCCTTGTAACCGGTTCCAGAAGATCTCCTTTTGGGACATTGAATTTACGAACCCCTTCTTTGTCGGAAGGTTTTCTCAAAGCGACTCTGCCTGAATCCTGGTCCAGTAAATAACTTTGGTGGTGACGCATCACACCGAGAGTGGTGTCGTTTTCTCCATAAATCTTGGATTCCTGGAGGACTATAGTCCTGTTTCTCCACTCATATATGTCCTTGACCCGAGATTCGACTCTCATCTCAGTTTCCGTAGATAAAGGAGCATGAAAGTCAAGTTCCTGGCGCATCCACAGATTACCAAAATTATTTCGGAAACTAGCCCCACTCATTGACTCCGCATCTATAAGCATCATAGACGGAAGTAAACTATCACGGCCTTCACTATCATCTTCGTACCATTCAGAATCTAGTTTTAAGCCTTCAAAATAATCCTCAACATGATCTACGGATACCTCGAACGGCCTCGATCCAAGTTCTTTACCAATAAAAGCTTCATCTGGGTGATGTTCTTGATTTGTCATTTTCCGGTCCCTTTCTCTTGTGTTGCTGGAACCCATTCAGGTGAAGGGGCTCTTCATTATTACTAGTATTGACGCTGCTCTCGCGATCTTCCTCCCATTGTTCCATATGAGACATTTTGATCTATTACAACATCTACCAACGCCGGTTTCCCCGACCCAAAGGCTCTCTCAAGCGCCGGCTTTATCTGGTCTGGCTCCGACACCCGCTCTGAATGGCCCCCCATACCTTCCATAATCTTGGCATAATCTGTGTCCTGTGAAAGATAGGTTCCAAGAGCTCTTCCACCTCTTTTAACCACACCCTGAGTGGTCTGGTTCCAAGCCCCGTTGTTACCGACTACAGAAACGATAGGCAAGTCGAATCTCACATAGGACTCAACATCAAATCCCGTCAGGCCAAATCCACCATCTCCATATACTATGCAGACTTGTTTCCCGGGTCTGGCTAATTGAGCAGCAGCAGCAAAACCACTACCCGCACCAAGACAACCGAATTGTCCGGGGTCAAGCCAGTGTCCAGGCTTATTTATGTTAAGAACTCTTGCAGCGAAAGTAACAATGTCACCTCCATCGCCTATAACTGTGGCATCTTCATCGAGCACGTCTCTTAGTTCTTTGCAAAGTCTCATTGGATGTATCGGATTTGAATCACTATTGAGCAGTTCTTCATCCGCAGCCTTTAATGCCTTGTCTTCAGTCATAACTTCTTCAACCCAAGATTTTCCCTTGGACTTGTATCCGGAAGCCTCCAGTCCATCAAGAACCTGACCCAAAACCGCACCAACATCCCCTACCACACCTGCATCAACGTCTCTATTCTGACCGATTTTGTTTCCGTCCATCATTATTTCAATAAGCTTTGGATTCTGTGGAAACAATCTGTCCTCGCCATAGCTCAACCTAAAATCTATTGGAGTTCCAATGAGAATCACCGCATCAGACTTGACGAGTCCGTATCTTCTCCCCAAACTTCCTAGATTTGGGTGATTTGAAGGAAGGCTCCCTCTACCCATCGCGTTAAGGAAAACTGGTGAATCTATGGTCTCTACAAATCTCCTGAGCTCTTCGGCGGCGTCACACCACCAAACATCTGATCCCGCGAGAATCATGGGACGCTCGGCATTCTTTAATATATCGACGACTTTTTGTATATATTCTGGGTCGCCAAAAGCTCTTGCGTCTGTCCTATATCTGTCAGGATATCTAACATTTTCTTCGTCAGTCACCCCACCTACAATGTCGATAGGGATTTCCAGATAGGCAGGCCCAGGCACTCCGCTCGTTGACGCTCGAAAAGCGTTTGCAACGTATTCAGGTATACGTTCTACCTTTTTTACCTGTTCAGAGAACTTTGTTACAGGCTTTAGAAAAGTCGCACTATCAAAATCCTGTAATCCACCACGTAAATGGTCTCCAATGCCCGCGTTTCCACCAATCATGATCATAGGGCTTGGTGCTTGAAAAGCATTTGCGATTCCAGTTACAGCATCCGTTACCCCAGGACCAGCAGTTACAATAGCAACCCCCGGCTTACCAGTAACTTTTGCCCAACCTTCAGCCGCATGCGCGGCTACCTGCTCATGACGAAAGTCAACTATCTTTATGCCTTCATCTGCACAACCTTCATACAGGTTGTATATATGACCTCCGTTCAAGGTGAATATATACTCAACGCCCTCCTTCTTTAGGGCCTTTGCGAAAAGGTGTCCTCCATCTATTTCTGCCATATTATCTCCTCTCTAGTGAATGTCCGAATAAGACAATATATTTCTACAAGATCGCACCGGCATCTTGAAGGCGACTAATATCATCCCAATCGTATCCCAAATTCTCTATCAGAATCTGCTCCGTGTCTTGCCCTACCTCTGGAGCCTCCTTCCAAATGCCCGCCGGAGTTTCGCTGTATATATTCGGATGGTTGCACATCTGAACATCGCCCAAAACAGGATGTTCAAAATTCGCTATGTAATTATTAGACTGGACCTGAATATCATCCGAGAGTTCCTCAATACTTTGCACAAGAGCGTATATAAAGTCAGTCTCTGAATCCCTAAATACTCTGTCCCATTCAGCGGCCGTCTTGGTAGCAAATTTCTCGTCAAGAATTTTCACTATTGCACCGGAATTCTCAGCTCTTGCCGACATATCGATAAATCTCTCATCATCAATGAATTCTTCCAGGCCCAGCTCTTTCATAAGTGGAATCCAGTATCTGTCAGGTTGCAAATGCATCATCATTATCGACTTTCCGTCACTGCCGTTGTATGTATTTGACAATGGGTTAGTAGGATTATCTCTGCTGTATGACGCGAAATTTTCTCCGCCTTGAAGCAAACTCATAGAAATGCCCAAACCCTGTAGCCACATGTTAGCGCTCAAGTGAGAGGTTTCTACTTTTTGTCCCACCCCGCGTATACCTCTGGATACAAGGGCAGCTAAAACCCCCTGACAGAGCATTATTCCACCGATTTGATCGGAAACTCCCTGAGTAACTCTTGTAGGGTATTCTTGATAGTCTTCCGTTGCTGACATCATCAGCCCAGACCTAGCCTGCCCACATCCATCAAAAGACGGTTGCGTGGCGTCAGGACCATTTGGGCCATATCCATTCGCGGAGCCATAAACAAGTTGCGGATTTATTTTGGACAAAGTCTCATATCCCACCCCGAGTCTTTCTGCTACTCCACTTCGGAAATTCTGAACGAAAACGTCTGATTCCTTTACTAACTCGTGGATAACTTTCAAACCTTCATCAGTTTTCAAGTTTACGGCTAAGCTGCGCTTGTTCCGATTTAAGGCTTCAAAATACGCCACTCTACCCTCGCCAAGATCCATTCTAAGGTTCGACGCTCTCGCCAAACCCCTTCCGGGATCTCCATCCAGCGACTCAATTTTTATGACATCAGCCCCCATATCACCCATCATTGAAGTGCTGACTGGACCAAACTGCCAAATCGTCCAGTCCAGAACCTTGACTCCTTTTAGGGGCCCATCTGGTTGTGAAGCAAAACCGTTGTCCTGCAAAACTCACCTCCAATCTTCTCAACAAACCATTTCCAAAAGCGCTACAAAGCGATTTATATCATCTTGAGCACCTGTTTGGCACCTATTTAAGATAATTTCTATATCGTACGAGTTGAAATAGAACGTGGAGACCTCTAGGATTGCGGAAACATTAGGTATTCTGAAAAGCGAGGATGCATTGGCAGTGAGTGAAGCGTCTTTTAAAGAATCGAGTTTGGAACTGGCTGGATCAACGATTCAGATGCGTACTGCAGGTGAAGGCAAACCTCTATTAGTCCTCCATGGCGAATTAGGGTTCCCAGGCTGGATGAACTACCACGAAACTCTTGCGGTAGACAGAAAACTATACGCACCTAGTCATCCAGGCTACGACCAATCTGACGGGATAGATTGGATGATGCAGGTTAGAGACCTCGCCGGCTGGTACCTTGAAGCCCTCGATGACATGGACTTGAAAGAAATAGATGTCATAGGTTTTTCCTTCGGAGGATGGCTGGCCGCAGAGATGGCAGTTATGGATCCCACCAAATTCCGCAAACTTGTACTTGTAGCCCCCATGGGGGTGAAACCTGAGGAAGGCGAAATATATGACATATTCCTCAACCTCGCCCCTGATTATCTAAAAGAAGCTATACATGATTCAAATTCATGCGATGAATTTGATCTGATATGCCCAGATGAGCCCAGTCCAGAAATGCTGGAACTCTGGGAAGTGGCTAGAGAGCAATCGTGCAAACTGGGTTGGAAACCTTACATGTACAGCCTGAGTTTGAAGCATCTGCTACATAGGTTGAAGAATTTAGAGACATTAATTGTCTGGGGAAAAGAAGATAAGATTGTCCCCATAGATGCTGGCCGTATCTATCATGAGTCGATTCCAGGTTCCTCAATCGAAGTAATGGAAAATATCGGCCATCGACCTGAGATTGAGAAGCCGAACGAATTTACTAAATTAATAACAAAATTTCTAGGTTCGAAATAAAATTGGCAACATATTTCGTAATTAGTAGTGAGGAGGCGATAAATGTTCATCGGACACTTTACTGAAAGACCTTATCAAGACCCGGAATCCGGATATTTCGGGGCGACCGGTTTACCGATAAAAGATCTGAGCCTAAGCAACGAGATATATGACCCTATTCTGGGCTCCGATCTCTACAACCGATACCTAGATGAAAAAGTTTATGCAGAAGAGATGGGATTTGATGGTCTTATGCTAAATGAGCATCACAGCACGCCATTTTGCATGGGTGGAGCCATGAATGTGGAAGCCTCCATCCTGGCTCGTATCACAAAAAGAGCAAAAATCGTACTGCTAGGAAATATTCTTCCGATATGGGATGATCCACTCTGGTTGGTGGAACAACTGGCTATGATAGACATGATATCCAAAGGAAGACTTGTCTCCGGTTGGGTACGAGGAACTGGGCGAGAAAGTGTTTCTCACAATGCTCCACCGGCTTATAACTGGGAGAGATTCCAAGAAGCTCACGACTTCATAGTGAAAGCCTGGAGTGAACCCGGCCCGTTCAGGTGGGAAGGAAAACACTACCAGTATCGATACGTCAATCCATGGATGAGACCCTACCAAAAGCCGCATCCTCAAATTATGCTACCGGGCGTTGTCAGCAGAGATTCAATCGTCTGGGCTGCAAAGCAGCGCATACCTTACATAATGTTAGCTACCCAATTAGAACCCACCCGCCAATCGTTTCAGGTATACCACGACACTGCCAAAGAGGAAGGATACGAAGCTGGATCCCAAAACTTCGGCTATTTGTGGAAGGTGCACGTAGATGAAACGGAGGAATTAGCAGAAGAAGTCGCAAGAAAATTTGTTCAAGGACCCAGTAATCCATTTCTGGCAGGAAATGAAGGAACCGCTAATCCTGCCCTATTAAAACTCCCTGGATTAACATCGAGAAGAAGGATATTACCTACCGCAAATGTCGCAACAGCTAACAGAGGTGGACAACTTTCTCGATCATTTGAAGAGCAAGTTGAAGACTACACCATCATTTCTGGAACGCCCAAAACGGTAATCCCAAAAATAAGACACGTATTGGAATACCTAAGACCAGGATCCGTATTTTTCTGGGATGGTGACGGCGCAATGACACACGATGATCAGATGAGAAGTCTTCGTTTGATGGGAGAAGAAGTCATTCCCGCGGTCCGAGAAATCGCAGACGAACTGGAGTTACGTAGTCCATTCGAGGTTAGCCCAAAAACGGGGGAACCTATCGGGGAGATTTCAGAAGAAGCAGCATCTGTAACAGGTGACTGACAATAATGCTGCAAGTCATATTTCCTCAACTCATTCATTAATGAGTTGAGGAAATAGAAACGTTATACAAGATCCCATAAAAGTTCCCCTCATAAAGAAAGCCTCACATATTTGTTCCCCAAATCTCCGACAAATAAAATATTTTATGGCTGGTGGATAGCCTTAACCGCTTTGGCCGTAAATGCCATCCTGTCCGGACCTACTTATGGTGCAACTGGCCTATGGATTGATTCTCTAGAACGTGATTTCGGTTGGGCTAGAGGACAACTATCCTGGGCATTTTCATTAGGTCAGTTGGAAGGAAGCATTGCCGCACCGATCGTGGGTTACTTAATAGACAGATTTGGTGGTAAAAAAATTGCGATATCCGGTGCTTTTGTCGGAGTATTAGGGTATTTATTGTTAAGCGTTACGGAACCCTTTAGTCCTGAAATTACAGGGTGGAATGACCCTCTAATTTTTTACATTGCTTATCTAGTAATAATGCTAGGGTCCACTCTAGGGGCATGGATACCGATGACCGTGATCATAAATAACTGGTTTGACAAGAGAAGAAGTCTGGCCATGTCGATAGGAGGATTGGGGTTTTCTGTAGGCACCTTCGCAATAGTGCCACTCATAGCATTATTAATACTCCCTGAAAATCTTGGCTGGCGCCTCACTGCTGTATTGATCGCTCTAATTTTCCTATTAGTACCAATACTGATATGGAAAACTGTTAAAAATAACCCCGAAGATGTCGGGGAAATTCCTGACGGATTGCAAAACAAACAAAGCCTAGGAAGTGAACTGCCGTCTAGTGAAGATGGCAACGATGGCTTTACCATTGCTGAAGCTATTAGAGAAAAATCCTTCTGGTATATCTCAATTGGTCACGGAGCATCAGCAATGCTAACCTCGACTATGATGGTACATCTCATACTTGCCTTCAAAAACCAAGGTTTAACCATAGAAATAGCAGCCCTCATATGGGGTATATCTATGGGTATAGGCGGCATATCTCAATTGCTTGGAGGCATAATTGGCGACCGGGTAACAAAGCGATATGCGCTATTCTTTTTTGGATGCCTCCAGGCCATTGGAGTAGCCCTCGCAGTAACTGTGACTTCCATATGGTCTGCTTTGATATTTGCATCCATATACGGAATGGGATTCGGTGCACGTGCTCCCATCACTACCGCTATGAGAGGAGAATATTTTGGCAGAAAATCGTTCGGCAAAATCATGGGAATATCAGCAATAATAATGATGATGATGACCATGATAGGTCCGGTTCTTGCAGGAACCCTTTTTGACCGACAACAAGACTACGCAATAGCATTCGTTTCGATGGCTATTTTAGGTGCACTGGGTAGTATATTTTTTCTGTTCGCAAAAAAACCTATTCATCCGAAACAAAGGTCATCGGCTCACTAAAGTATTCTTTTGGAAACATAAAAGCCGTATCACATATTCAAGTCCGCCAAGGTTTGCTTTGCCATCTTTTCCACCCACACTCCATCAGCGCCAGCTGTAAGAAATAAACAACCGTGCGAAATCCAATGAGATGCTCCTTCTGCATCACCAGTCCAAATCCCAGGTATCTTTCCTGCCTCTTGGCATGCGGAAATTATTTCTTCAATGGTTCTATGGTGTAGGTCTCTTCCTTCCTGTGTTGTTAAGTCCATACCGCTATATCGAGACAGATCTCCAGGACCGATCCAGCACCCATCGATACCCTCTACTGACATAATTTCCTTGGCATTCTGAGCTCCTTCTGCAGTCTCTATTTGAACTCCCAAAAATATTTCCTCACCAGCCCAGTCATCATATCCAGGCCCATGTATGCCAACACCGAATGCACCTGATGATCTGCCTCCTAGAGGGGGATACCTAGTTGCATAAACTGCCTGTTCCGCTTCCTCAGCGTTGTTTACCATGGGAACAACAACTCCCAAAGAGCCATTGTCCAACAGACGTCCAATCAGACCGAAATCGTTTTTCCGAACTCTAGCCATAGGAACAGAGCCACCAAGAACTATGTTCCGGAAGGCCAGCATGCTGGTTTGATCGGCCCAATTCCCGTGTTGGTTATCCACAATCACAAAATCGAATCCTAAAGGAGCAATTATTTCAACTGACAAGGTAGAACCAAGATTAACCTCAGCACCTACAGCTGGTTGACCTCCCAACATTTTTTCTTTCGCTTTATTCAACATAATTCCCCCTTTGTAAAATCAAAAAAGTTTTTATAGATAATTATGGTCTTATACCCGTCACTCCTCCATCTATTGTCAATTCACTTGCTGTAATAAATGAAGATTCATCAGAGGCAAGAAACAAAGCCCCAAATGCCACATCTTCAGGTTTCCCCAGTCTGCCTAAAGGAATTTCACCCACACGTGACTCCGGTCGGACTGAGTTGGTTGCTGCACGAATCATATCTGTATCTATAGGACCAGGATGTATCGAATTAGCCCTTATCCCATCTGAGGAAAATCTTCCTGCCGTAGACTTTGTGAAAACCCTTACAGCCCCCTTAGAAGCAGAATATACTGGAGCAGCTAAAGGTCTTCCATAATTTCCGGCAATCGAAGAAATGTTTACTATCGATCCCCCTCCCGATCTCTGCATAGCAGGAATACACGCCTTAGTTCCAAGAAACACTCCTTTGGCATTAATATTCATGACGGTATCCCACTCGTCACCAGTCAAATCCAACCCTTCGTGTCTTATGGACACACCTGCATTATTGACCAATATGTCCAACTTTCCATATTTTTCCTCCGCTAATCGAGCGATTGAGTTCCAGTCTGATTCGCTTGTCACATCCAAATGGCAATAAGTAGCTTCTCCCCCAGTTTCAGCAATTTCGCTTTCAATTTGCTGACCTTCGTTATCGAGAATATCTCCAAATAAAACCTTTGCACCTTCAGATACAAACAGCTTCGTTTCGACAGCTCCCTGGCCTTTTGAGCCGCCTGAAATAATCGCGACTTTCCCATCCAATCTACCCATTAAATTCTCCTCAGAAACTAATATTTGTTAGGTCTCAATTTCCTTAAAACTTCTAAACGACGACCCACCTAGCCTTGTCACCTTCTTGTTCAATTCTCCCGAAATGTTCATCTGGATGAAAGTGACCCGCCGCTATAATCAAATCACCCGAGACAGCCCGACGAATAATTTCTCGGCGACTCCTCTCACTAGCAGACTTATCCACGTCCACCCCAGCACTCCAAGATGGTTCTTGAATTTGTACTTTACTGTGAATAGCATCCCCAGTAATAGCACCTTTTGCTCCCGCTGAATCTAAAAGAAATACCATGTGGCCAGGAGTATGGCCAGGGGTTATCATCGCTGTAATTTCGTCAGTTATTGAATCACCATCTTCAAAAAGATCCATCAAAGAAAGACTTTGAAGAGGTATCACATTCTCCGATACCCAAGGAGCGTTGATGAGATTTTCAGGCTGCCTAAAATGATCCCAATCAACCCTTGGAACGAGATATCTCGCGTTCGGAAAATATGGTTTCGGCGGATCGCTAGTTAGATCCAGATTCCAACCAACGTGGTCAATGTGCAAGTGGCTGTGCACAACGATATCAACATCAGATGGGTCAACTCCAGCTCTCTTGAGATCATTAAGTAAATTACCTTTTTTATTTTCCCTACTAGGATGCGGTCCAGGACCAATTCCTGTATCTACGAGAACGTTCTTCCCATTACTCCGTGCGAGGAAACAGCCGTAATAAAGCTGCAAATTACCTTTCTCAAGCACCTCGTCCTGATAGGGTTCCCACGCACTGGTGGGCACATCTGGAAAAAAATCCTTTGTAGCCCTTGCCGGGGGAACTAAATCGAGCAATGCGACAATATCTACATTCCCTACACTAATGGTTTCCTGCATTTGCGACTCCTTTTTCTGTTACCCAACCCACCAGAAAGATTTGTATCACTTCATCCAAGCAACTAACATGACGGCGACGTTTGATTCTGCATATGCTGCATACTAACATCCCCTAAACCAAAACTAGGCGAATACTAATTCGGGAGTGACTAAATGAGCAAGATTTCAGACACAGTAGTTGGATTTATCGGCCTTGGAAACATGGGTAGTGGGATGTCCATGAATATTGCCCGATCGGGGTACAAAATGGTTGTCCATGACCTAGACCGCAACGCGGCAACCCCAATTCTCGAATTTGGAGCAGAATGGGCTAACAGTCCAAAAGATGTGGCAGAAAAATGTGATGTAGTATTTACTTCCCTCCCAGGACCAGTGGAAGTGGAAGCCGTTGCCACAGGAGAAAATGGTCTATTGGAAGGGGTATCAGAAAGCTCCGTCTGGTTAGATCTTAGTACTAGTTCCCCAACGTTGATACGCAGGCTAGCAGACACCTTCGCAACAAAGAACGCGACTGTAATGGATGCCCCGATAAGCGGAGGAGTGAGAGGAGCACAAAAGGGGCTCCTGGCTGTGATGGTTGGCGGAGACCGGGACACATTCGATCGTTTGTTACCAATCCTTGAATCTTTCGGAGACAGGGTAACCTACACAGGAGCAGTAGGCGCCGGCAGCATCTGTAAACTAATGCACAACTCGATAGGATACGGCATGCAGATGATCTTGTCAGAATGTCTCACTCTCGGGGTAAAAGCGGGGGTTGATGCAGAGAATCTCGTGGAATGCATTAGAAATGGGAGTGTGGGCAGGGGAAATTTACTTAACGTTACGCTTCCGGAAACATATTTCAAGGGAGTATTTGACCCACCCAATTTCGCTCTTAAATTGGCTCGAAAAGATGTAGCTCTGGCACTAGAACTAGGAAGAGAATATGACGTTCCAATGGAAGCCGCGAGCCACGCCTATAATGAGCTTACTGCGGCTATGAACAGAGGCTGGTCTGAACAAGACTCCCGGAAAGCATTACTTCTACAAGAAGAAAGAGCTGGAAACATTGAAGTTAGATTAGGTGAAGATAATGATAAATAGCAGATGACGTTTCAAAATTAACCCCATGAATCAACTTAAAATCACAAGGTGAAAAGGATATGGACAAGGTCAAATTAGCTATTGTGGGTTGTGGAGCCATCTCCAACCTTAACGTGCCTGGTTACCTAGATCATAATATGTGTGAAATTGTCGCTCTCTGTGATCCTGTTTCTGAAAGAGCTATATCCAAAGCCAAGGAATGGGGCATTAACCCAGAGATATTTACAGAATACAGTGACGTACTTTCAAATACAGATGTCGACGCTATTGAATTATTAACTCCCACATATTTACATGCGGAACAAATTATGGCCGGAATCAAGGCCGGAAAACATATCTCATGCCAAAAACCACTGGCCACCTCTATGAAAGAGGCTTCAGAAATTAAAGAAGTAGTTACTAAAAGTGACCTGATCTTCAGAGTAACCGAAAATTTTCTTTATTACCCTCCGATAGTTAAAGCCAAACAACTTATCGACTCAGGGGAAATTGGATCGCCTTCCCTAGTGAGAATACGGACAATAAGAGGAGGTATGGACAAAGTCAGGGTGCCAGTTGAAACAGACACATATTTGTGGCGTCGGGATCCTAAACTAAACCCAGGCGGCATGCTCTACGACGACGGGTGGCATAAATATGCTACTGCTATGTCTTGGGTGGGGGATATAGAAAAAGTGACTAGTATCGTCACTCATAACGAAGACTACATCGACAATACCCCAAGCGCCGCAGTTATGAAAGTGAAAGACAAAGACTGCCTAGTCACTTTGGACTATTCCAGTGCAAGGGACATGCCAATGAGGACTAAATATTATGCTGCTGATGAATTTTTTGAGATAGTTGGGCCAAAAGGAACTATTTGGGTGACACGGTGTACGGGCGAGTTTCTTGATATGGCACCAGTCATATTAATCAAAGGAGACCATACCACTACATTTGATATACCATCCGACTGGATCCACGGATTCAAGGGAGCTGCCGCAAGCTTCATCGAATCAATAATTAATAGAAAAACCCCTGACATGGATATAGATTTCTCTACAAAAGTTTTGGATATAGCATTGTCTGTATACGAATCTTCAAAATCTGAGAAAACAATTTACACAAATGCGACAACGTAAACAATTAGAGAACAGACATAACTAAAAGGAATAAAAATGCGTATAGGAGCCGTTTTCCCCCAGACAGAATCCGGAACTGATCCAGGAGCAATAAAAGAATATTCTCAAGCAGTAGAATCACTGGGTTTTGACCATATATTGGCCTTTGACCACGTAATAGGCGCTAACGCTGAAAGCAGACCAGGTTGGTCGGGAGCCTACCGTCACACTGACTCGTTCTACGAACCCTTGGTATTATTCGGTCACATAGCCGCCACGA
>VFFS01000076.1 GCA_009392815.1 SAR202 cluster bacterium | reverse complement strand
GACCATTAACGCCTTTGCAAACGTTTGATCTTATTTGACTTGGTAATGTCCCATTCCCGTAATTATCTTCCGATTGCATAGGCATCTCTTCTAGGGTCCGCTCCGGCTGTTAAGGTACCAGAATCGTGATTAAGCACAATTGCTGACATCGCCCCGGTACTTGGAGACCAGTCATCTAGATATTGTATCTTGTGCCCTCTTCTTGATAACTCCCTTCCAACTTCTCTTGAGATTCTGCCTTCAAGCTGCAACAGTCCTGGGTGGTAAGCATGTGGCCAGAACGAATTTGGGAAATTCCAGGGGACAAATCTCGGACTTTCTATAGCTTCCTGAGGATTCATGCCAAATTCAACAATATTCAAGAAAGTCTGAACCATCGCAGGACACTGGGCGTCTCCACCTGGAGTCCCAAATGGCATGAATAATTTGCCATCTTTAAATGCCATAGCTGGATTAGGTGTTAATCTTGGCCTTTTCCATGGAGCTATAGAGGATGGATGATCTGGGTCTATCCAACTCTGGGTGCCACGCGAGGAAATCATCAAGCCTAACCCCGGAACGATTGGTGAACCGAATACCGCGTCACTAGGCGTTGCTGAAAAAGAGTTGCCCCAGCGGTCAATAACACATGTATAGGAAGTATCCTGTTCCAGCCTGTCGGGACGGGGCAAAGGCTTTCGAGTTTTTGATCGATTTATCCCTTTTTCTTCATATTCCCAGGGATTTCCCGGATCGGGCATTTCAACAAACGCATTCTCTTGAGAAATCCTTAATCTTTGTGAAGATGTATATTGGGGTGAAAGAAGCCCGGTCATAGGTACGTCAACAAAATCAGGATCACCGTAGTAGTGATGCCTGTCAGAAAAAGATAGGTTCAAAGCCTGAGAAAGTAGATGTATATAGTCTGGGCTATTTGGAGACATAGTTGATATTTTGTCTTTTTCAAGCATTTGGAGCACTTGGCCTGTAACCGGACCTTGAGACCACGGGCCGCAGGTGAGTACTTCATAATTCTTGTACCGAGAACTTACGGGAGTCTCAATTTCAACATTGAAATCTGCCAGATCACTGAGGGATAGTTTTCCACCGAGCCTTTGGCTATAACTGACTATTTCCTCGGCCAATTCACCTTTGTAAAAGAAGTTTCGAGCGGCTCGAATAGCCTTCATTCTTCCAAGATGAGCGTTTTGAATTTCTACTTCAATTAGTCTCTCGAATGTATTAGCAAGATCGGGTTGGACAAGGACTTCTCCCTCGTCAAGAATTTTTCCGTTGCTTGAAAAAATATCAAATGTTGATTTCCACTCGTTTGAATTCTTATCCACTGTTTCAGAAAGCTTTTTTAATACCTGTGAAGTTGTAGCCGAGATAGGAAACCCATCCCTCGCGAGTTCCAAGGCTGGTTGTAAAATTTCCTCCAAAGTTAAGGTTCCGAAGTTTTCTAGGGCCGTCATCCAAGCATCTGGAGCTGAGGGTACGATAGTTCGATGAATTCCTTTTGGAATTTCGAAACCAAGTTCATCTTTGTAGAAATCTAAAGATGTATCTTTTGGCCATCTACCTAGACCGCTGATAGTTTTAACTTCATCGGTCGCGGCCATGTAAACCATTATCGGTGCAACTCCACCGAAATTTGTGGCATTTGGTAATGTGACGTTTATGGCTATGCCTGATGCAACCCCTGCATCTATAGCGTTCCCGCCCAGCTCAAGTATCCTATATCCGGCGGAGGCTGCCTGATAGTGACCCGCCGACACCATGTGGGTAATGCCCCTAACGGGGGGCCTGTAAGACGACATAGATGTAGCCATGGCATAGTTCCTTTCTTGTGACGTAATTATCGGTATATTACAGGTAAATGATTACGTAGTACCATTTTGAATATCTTGGTATTTGAGCAGGAAATGATTCTCTTTTATATGTGAGGTTTATTAAGTTAAGGGGGTATGTAAATTGCTGCGTGAGAGCAAGAAGATTCGTCTGATGGATACGTATCGAAACCTCTTTTATACGCCCCTTTACGTGGCCGAAGCAGAAGGGTTTCTATCTGATCAAGGTTTGGACGTTATTCTCGGGACAGTGCCGGAAAAGGCATCTGCCACTCAGATGCTTAGGTCTGGAGACGTTGACATCGTACAGAGTGGTATCAGCAGAAGTCTGATGGATCTCGATGAAGGTAGGGAGGACGCCCCAATTCATATAGCGGAAATAAACCAGAGGGACGGGTTCTTTCTATTATCTCGCCAACCTGTAGAACAGTGGGAGTGGAAAGAGTTAGAGGGATCTACATTAACTCCTATTGGGTTTACGCCAGTTCCCTGGAATCCCCTCAGAGCTGTCCTGTTAAATCATGGAGTTGACCTTAGCTGCATTAAACTTCTTAAAGGCATGTCAGCCATAGATGCTATAGATTTATTTATGCAGGGTGGGTCTGATTACCTTCATATTCCACATCCGTATGCCCAGTCTTTAATTGATGATGGAATCGGGCACTTGGCGGCGTCAGTGGGACCTGAACTCGGATACATATGCTACAGCTCTTTTGCTGTGGCTCCATATTTTATAGATGAAAACCCAGAAACGGTACAGGCTTTTGTTAATGGATTTCAGAAAGCATTAGAGTGGGTTAATAGAAACGATGAATTTGTAATAGCTGATAAAATTGCTAGCTTTTTTCCCGAGTATGTTAGGGGCACTTTAGAAAAAGCAATAAGACAATATAAAAGTCAAAAAACTTGGCCTCAGACCACTTTGATTGGTGAGGATGGTTACATTGCTATGCGAGACATACTTATTAATGGAGGGCTAGTTAATGGAAGTTATTCTTATGAGAGGCTTGTTAGGCCGGAGTTTGCCAATAACGCAATTTCTAGATCGATATAGGGTTACTTCATTTAATCTCAATTTCAATGAAAGCTACCTCAGATGAGGATTGATTGACTACATTGTGTTCAGCCCCTGAATATCTGAAATACGGGATACCCATGGATATACTGTTTAATGTTTCGACGCTGTTCCGGTCTATTATTGTAAGATTTCCGGTGCTAATTGGGATCACGGTATAGTCCAATTCATGCCTGTGCCATCCCGTTTCCTCACCAGGGGCGAATCGCCATTCAGTAACCCTTACTCTCTCGTTGTCTTCGAAAATGGTTGATGTTGCGTCCATGGTTGGTTCTATTATTCCTCGGTCAGCCGATAGGGTCATGGGTTGTCAATATTTTTTATTCTTTTGATAATCTCTGTTGTTGAAACTCCTCGTGTATATGAAACGAGGCGAAAAATGCCTAATTCGATAGGGGTTTTATAGCAAATGTTCTTCATTTCATCTGAAAAATCATCACCATGTACCACCAGATCAATATTGTGGGCAGAGATCCATTTTTGATCAATAGTTAAAGGGGCATCAGGCACAACTTCATCTACGTAGCGACAAGAAGATACCGTATCTATACGCTCTTGCATCGACATTATGGGTGGGCGCTTGTAGCCCTCAACAACTTTGTCAGAGTGAATGCCAACAATTAAATAGTCTCCAAATTGCCTGGCTTGTTCGAGGAAATTTGCATGACCATAGTGGAATAAATCGGCCACCATATCTACATATACTCTTGTCATGTACTCTCTCCATAACCCAGGGATTTATAGGGCTCACTAAATCTCTTCTTTTAACGCATGCATTCTGCCAGATCTTTGGTTTAAGTCTTGAAAATAGAGATATTTCCCGCCAGGTTTTAGTATTTCCTCGTAGAGGATTTCTCTTTCCTTTCCATTTCCAACCGTCATTGCGTAATAGTCTTCATTGGCCAAATAGAATTTAGCGTATCCTCTTTTATCAGTTGTCTGTCGGCCAATGCCCACCACAGTTACTTCAATGTTTTTGATTGGTTTCATATCGGCGTTGAGAATTTGGACCCGAGCAATGTTTTTATATGGAAACAGAAATTTTAAAATGCGGGAGAATTTTCCAGACATTTCAATGATTTCTGATTCCGATATTGAGTCGATGATGTCGTCTTCAAAATTTGATTTCTTGGGTACCCGCCACTCTGGTCCATATTTAAGTGTTAAATATTCTTCCGGCGGATTTGGCACAAAGAAATGTTCCTCCAGAAGACAAACAGTATCTAAATTTTCATAGAGATGAACTGGGATTTTGATCCCTGGGTACTGAAATATATTATTTTCAATAATTCTGTAACAGGTCCAATCAATGGGTATCCCAGACTTGGACATTTCTATACCAATGTGAAAATTGGTTTCTAATATATTTACTTCAAATCCCGCCGTCCTAAAGGCGGTAACAGCTGTATAGATGGTTTCCTCGTCGAGATTGTTCATCCCAATAATGGAACCTATATCAATGTCATCATCCCAAGGAATCAGTTCTCCGTCTCTTACCGGTCCTAAGCAGGTACCGTGCCGGAGAAAGAAAATAATGTTGAGATCTTTCATCAATTGTCTTATTTGCAGTAAAACCGTTTCGGCTTCCCGCATGTTCATTGATCTCATTTGGTCCCTGTTATTCCTGGGTAGTCATTGTGATAGGTAAATTGTAATTCTGTGATAGTACCATTCAGATTATCAGCCTGTGTGTATGAGAGAAGTCTTGAACCAGGATGGTGCTGGCCGTGAGACTACATACTATTTGGTCACATGTATTATGATCTCAAAATCTATACCCAAAGTAGTCTGGATGACTATAGAGAATTCAATCAACTGAGTTGATAAAGGATAAGCCAGTGGAATATCAAATCTGGTTAAATGGCGAATTTGTAGAGCGGGACAAAGCACAAGTCAGCTTGCTTGATAGAGGATTCAGGCTTGGAGATGTTGTTTTCGACACTTCAAGAACTTTTGATGGAAAAGTCTTTAGATTGCGGGATCACTTAGAAAGGTTCTACAGGTCGTTGAAATACGTGAGAATTGACCCTCATATGTCTATAGACGAAATGGAGGCAAAAACCTTAGAAGTTGTTGCTAAAAATGAGGATCTCCGACGTCAGAGGCATGATGACTACATGATAACTCAAATTGTTTCTGGTGGTATTGGGACAAGAGGAGGCGATCCGACCATAGCGATCGTTATAGATCCTCTGGGAAGTCCTCGCTGGGCCCCTGCATATGAAAACGGTGCAAATATAGTAATTAGTAAGACCAGAAGTTATTCCTCCCAAAGTCTTGATCCTAAGGTCAAACATTACAGTAGGCTTAATTTTGTGCTTGCCGAATTGGAGGCAACTGACTTCGACCCCAATGCCATTCCTTTACTGCTGGATCTAGAGGGCAACGTCAGTGAAAGTGTCGGGGCTAACTTTTTTATCGTTCGTGCTGGAAAGTTAATAGTTCCAAGGACGGAAAGTACCTTACAAGGCGTTTCCAGATTAACGATTGTGGAAATAGCGGAATCTTTAGGTATACCAGTGGAAGAAGGCACGATACAACCATATGATGTTTACACTGCTGACGAAGCATTGCTGTGCAGCACTCCCTACTGCATATTGCCCGTCGGCCATGTAGATGGACGACAGATTGGCTCCGAAGTGCCTGGTCCAGTTACCAACCAGTTGCTCGCAGCCTGGAGTGAAATGGTGGGTATGGATATAGTTGACCAGATTTCCAGGTTGCCAAGTTGAGGAAATGGGGAGGTTGGAAAGTTCTAGCCGGCAACTCTAATCCGGCGATTGTATTGACGGATTAGCCTTTCTTCAGAATTACTAAATTTCCCGTCTGTCTCAAATCAGTTTTTTTACGACCACTGTCATAGGATCAAGTAAAGGGTATTATCACCCAGGGCTATGAAGAGATTCTGTGTTTGGAATATATCGAATAATAAAAAGCTTCATTAAGTAGAAAAGTTCTTTCAAAAGAAAGAAATTCTGATAAGGAGGAAAATAATGGGAAAGGCTCTTGAGGGTATCAGAGTAATAGACATGACTCACGACCAGGCTGGACCTTCATGCACTCAGATGCTTGCATGGTTAGGTGCCGAGGTAATCAAGGTAGAGATGGCAGATGGTATAGGTGATCGTGCGAGGTGGTTGAGGCGTGACGATCCCAATTTAGATAGTTATTTTTTTCTGCTTTTAAACAATAACAAAAAAAGTACCACTCTTAATCTTCGCGATCCAAGGGGGAAAGAATTGTTCAAGTCCTTGATTAAAGATGCGGACATCATGGCTGAGAATCGAGGCCCAGGGGCAATGGATAGGCTTGGTCTCGGATATGAAGATCTTAAAAAAATTAATCCTGGACTCATTTATGCAGCGGTCAAAGGTTTCGGTTCATATGGGCCTTACTCTGGCTACAAATGTTTTGAACCTGTAGCACAGGCAACCAGTGGAGCTCTGAGTTGTACAGGGTTTGATGATCGGCCCCCAGCGATGCTTGGAGCAAATGTTGGGGATTCAGGGACAGGAATGCATGCTGTTATAGGTATTCTTGCCGCACTGGTTCAACGTAACGTGACAGGTGAAGGCCAATTAGTTGAAGTGGCTATGCAAGAAGCTGTTCTAAATCTAACTCGTGTTCGCTTCACGGGGACATTGACAGATGGATCTTCAGAGCCACGTCAGACTAGTCATGAAGGACGTAGGCCGGGTTCGGTCGGTGGACTTTTTCTATGTGCTCCAGGTGGGCCAAATGATTATGTCTATTTGATGTTACCCCCAGATAACCCAGGCATGTTTCCGTTGGCTATGGATGCTATGGATCGATCAGATCTAATTAAGGATGAACGGTTCGCAACTGAAGAATCCCGGGCTGCCAACGCAGATGAATTAGGTGAAATTATAGAGAGCTGGACCGCCCAGAGAGATAAAAGGGTTGTCATGGCTGCTTTCGCGGGAGCAGGAGTTCCCTGTGGAGCTGTATACGACACGTCAGAAGTTATGGCTGATTCCCATCTTAGAGATCGTGAGACGATAACCGAAATTAGTCATCCGACTCGCGACACATATCCAATGATCGGATCCCCTGTTCGGTTGTCTGCTTCTACCGTCGAGGTTACTCGCGCGCCCCTGTACAGTGAACATTCCGACGAAATTTTCTCGACTCTGGGGGGACTATCTCAAGACGATATCGCTGAGCTCAAAAAAGATAAGGTAATTATTTAGGATCAAGGTACATGAAAGCTTTGTATCTCCGAAGCTATTTCTAGGATTGAAATACTGTGTGGTAGGCAAAGGAACTGATTACAGCCTTATAAATCGAATTCCACAAATTGCCAATTAAAGAATTTAAGGAGAAAGAATCATGTTGGATCTGCTAATTCACGGGGGAACAGTTGTTACCCCTAGCGGTGTTGGACAGTTTGATATTGGAATTCAAGGGGAGAAAATCGTGTTGATTTCTGCCCGTAACTCAATTATTGATGAGGCAAACAGGTCCATAGACGCTACAGGTAAATATGTTTTGCCAGGAGGTATAGAGCCACATACCCATATCGCAACACGTGTTTCAGAAGAATGGGCAGGGCGCCCCGGGGTCATGACCCAGTCGCCAGAGGCGGCGAGTCGGGCGGCCGCTCACGGAGGTGTTACTACCTATATTGACTTCGCCGGTGGAATGGAAGGAACGGAAGAAGGTGACCAGTCTGACAAGTCAATCATGGCGAGGTTGGATGCCCGGCGAGGCGTGTTTTCGGGTCACTCATACACCGATTTTGCTTTTCACTTCACATTCGCAGGAGAGGTTCCAACAAGGACCATTGAAGAGATCGGAGAGGCCGTTCAATCTGGAGTATCCAGCTTCAAGATCTTCACCACTTTTGGATCTAAAGTCCCATACGGACATCTCTGGGCTATTTTTGAGGCTGTGGGCAATAGTGGTGGGATCATGGCAGTCCACGCTGAGGACGATGACATGGTCAAGTATATGGAAGCGAAACTTATTAGAGAGGGACGGGATCAGGGATACAATTTGCATTTGGCACATAACAATATCTCGGAGGATATATCGTTCCGGAAAATCATCCGTCTCTCTGAGCACACTGAGACGGGCATCTACTTCGTACATACGACGGCTAAGGAGGGAGCATATGCCATCGCCGATGCCCGCAATAAACAATTGCCTGTCTACGGAGAGGCGCTCCACAATTATCTGCATTTCACCCATGATCACTATCGAGAGCCTGAGGGAACTGCTATACACACTTATCCCGCAATAAAACACGCCTCGGACCGAGACGGGCTTCAAGATGCTCTGATCAATGGCACATTAAGTACCACGGCCACAGATGAATACACTACTTATAAGGACATCAAACTTTCTGGTAATACTATCGAGACAGTTTGCGGTGGTCACAATGGAATCGAAACCAGGTTGCCGGTCGTATATACAAAATTTGTGTCAACGGGCCGAATATCGATCGAGAAGTTCGTCGATATCACCTCTACAAACGCTGCCAAGATCCTAGGTATGTATCCTCAAAAAGGGGCTATTGCGACGGGAAGTGATGCAGATATAGTGTTATTTGACCCAGATATGAATAAGACAATTACTCTTGATGGACTTCATGCAGACTCCGACTACTCTATCTGGGAAGGTTTCGAGTGCCAGGGATATCCAGTTATGACTATTCTTCGAGGTAAAATTATCGTCGAAAATGGAGAGTTAAAGGGTAGTCCCTCAGACGGTAATTGGCTTGCTCGCAAAGTAGCGGCCTCGGTTCTCGCAAATCCCGAATGTTGATGCAGGACGGGCCTTATTTACAGGCTTATTGGGACCATTTGCCATCCGGATGTTCTAGGTAATGTGACTGGTATTCCTTTGAAAATGAGGTATGACATGTTTACCGAAGAGCCGTAGGGATTTTTCAACGAGGTGATTGGGAATCGGGCCAAATTTGAAGCGTCCGCCGAAAACGTCGTAGCCCATGGACTTTTGGGTTTCCGCGATTTTTCTAATTACGGTATCGGGGCTGCCAATATAAGCCAGATTATGCTTGAGCCAGAAGTCAATTCCAGATCTCATACCAGTGAACATATCTCGCGCGATTTCTTGCTTCGGATCATACGTTTGATCGCTGTTGTCAAATTCTCGCGCTCCTATCTGTGGAATTGAGAATTTCTCTTCGCCCCAAGAATAGGCCTGAGGCAGATAGGCTGCCGCTTCCTGATATGCCTGTTCGTCTGTTTCCGCGACATATACTGAGCGGGTTAGAAATGCAGGAGGTCTGGGTGTTTTTTTGCCAGAGTCCTTCCATAATTTTCTCCACGTATTGAGTGTATCTACGATAACTTCGTCTGGGTGCAGAAACATGCCCACGCCGTAACCTCTCTCAACACATAGCTCCAACGAAGACTGGGAACGACCCGCGAACCACATTGGAGGATGGGGTTTCTGATAGGGGTGCGGCAGTGAGATGACATCATCATATTGGTAGTATTTTCCATGGTAGCTGAACTTGTCCTCTGTCCACGCCTTCATTATGACGTCAAGGGCCTCGGGGCCTGCAAACCGACGTTCAGAATAGGGTATATTCCAGCTCTCGAAGCTGTCAGGTGTGGTTCCGACACCGGCTCCAAACTCGAGCCGTCCGTGGGATAATTGGTCTACCATTGCGCAGTCCATGGCCAGACGAAGAGGATTGTGGAATGGAAGCACGAACACCATGGCTCCAATTCGGATGGTGCTTGTACGCTGTGCCAGGGCCGCTAGGTACACAGATGGAGTTTGGACTTGGCCTACAACATGGCCCTGATGTTCGATGATGAAATGGTATTTGAACCCTATTTCCTCCTCGATCTGAACCTCTCGAAAAGACTGTTCGTATGCGTCCACAGCTTGCGGTACTGAATCGAACCAGTTGTAGCTGCATTCGTCGAAAACCGCAAATTCCAAATTCGCCATGATTCACCTTTGTCCGATGATCTAGATCCACTTATCTCTGTGATGAATCTT
Source organism: SAR202 cluster bacterium (assembly GCA_009392815.1). Classification (GTDB taxonomy): domain Bacteria; phylum Chloroflexota; class Dehalococcoidia; order Lucifugimonadales; family UBA826. The sequence goes on along the minus strand of VFFS01000076.1, from coordinate 9,633 downwards.
ACCAAGAGTTTCCGTGTAGCCATCCGCGTTCTGATGTACTGTATTCCGGAAATCATAATGAACTTTTTGAAAACGTAATTTTGACTACAGAATAGGTGACGTGATTTAGGTGGTATTTGATAACGCAATAGTTCTAAGTATCGTTTTTGGCGTGCTGAGTGCGAGTGGTATAGGAATTGCAGATCTTATAACGATTGGAGTAGCAAGAAATATTGGCTTGATAAGCACTGGGTTATGGGAAAAATTAATAGCCGTTTTGATTGTTACGCCTTATTTTTTGTTCACAAGCTCAGGTTCGAGGGTCATAGTTGAGCATTGGGAACTGTTGGTTCTTCTAGGATTTATCAATCTGATAACTTATCTGGTTTTGATTCGATCGTTGCAGATTGGACCAGTCTCAGTTATTGCTCCGCTTATAACCTTGTTTTCTATTGTTTCATTAGGACTAGCGTACATATTTTTAGATGAGCAACTTACTTATTTACAGGTTATCGTTATAGGCGTTGCATTAATTGGTGCTGTAGTTACCGTTTTAAAGCCGGGAAAATTCAACATCGTTTCTTCTGGGCTGACCACGGGAGTTCTACTTGGTCTTCTTGCGACTTTGGTTGTTGGGGCTCAAATTTTTTTACAAGGAACAGTTTCTAAACAAGTAGGCTGGTTTCTTGGTGTTTACTTTCCAATGTTGTTCTCTATATTTGGATTTATTCCGATTACGTTTTATAAAAGAGAAGTGCCGTGGCAAAAATTGGACGTCAGAAATTTTGGTTTATTACTCTTAACGTCTTCCTTGAAAATCGGTGGTTTTTTTCTGTTTGCCAGGGGTGCTGAACTGGGCTCAGTGGGTATGGCATCTGTTGGGACCACAGCATATCCGGTTATACCGATTATTGCAGGGGTATTGTTGTTCAAAGAACGACTTGGATATAGCCAAATTATTGGAATAAGTTTTCTCTTAGGCTCGCTGGCAGTTTTGGCAGCCACATAAAAAGTTCTGATTTTATAAGTCTTGTATTTTATGAAACATACTACTTCTCCAGTTGTCATTATTTATATTTCTCTATAAAAAATATGCTAAATTGTGCCCACTTTAGAAATATATTTGTAGGAGTACATCAATGGGCAAATTAGATGGTAAAGTCGCCGCTGTTACGGGTGGCAATAGTGGATTAGGACTGGCAATTGCAAAAAGATTTAGTTCTGAAGGAGCCTCAGTTGCTATTTTGGGCAGAAATTCAGATGCATTGGACTCCGCTGTCAATGAGATTGGCCGCGATGCCATATCTTTTGTAGGGGACGTAAGGTCTCTTACAGATTTGGATGCTTTTTATGACAAAATTTCAGAAGAGTTTGGGAATGTGGATATCGTGGTGGCGAATGCTGGTGGAGGGAAAGTTGGACCGATTGATCAAGTAGATGAAGAGACCTTTGATGAAATGACTGATGCGAACTGGAAGGGAGCTTTTTTTACCGTGCAAAAGGCTCTTCCTTTGATGGGTGAGGGAGGCAGTATACAGTTGATTTCCTCAGGTGCTAATTTAAAAGGGTTACCGGCATTCTCAGTATATAGCGGCACAAAGGCGGCAGTGCGTTCCTTAGCACGTTGTTTGGCCGCAGAGCTTGCTCCGAAAGGCATAAGAGTTAATTGCCTAAGTCCAGGGTGCATCGAAACCCCAGTGTGGACTAAGGTAGGCGTTCCCGCAGACCAGGTTGATGGCGTAAAGGAGTCTATGATTCCAATGATTCCACTTCAAAGATTTGGAGAACCTGATGAAATTGCCGCTACAGCATTGTTTCTTGCTTCAGATGATTCCTCATACATAACAGGCGCTAATATTGCGGCGGATGGAGGTCTTGCCCAAGTCTAAAATGTCCCTGGGGATTATTTTCGTTAGAAACCTCGTCTGTCGAGTGGCGGATTTTAGGAATAGGAACTAAATATATCTTTCTGGTTGTGGTGGGGCGAAACGTTTTTAGGACTCTGTGATGGTTCAGACTATTTCTCAGTCAGTGAGTGCTATTGAGCCGTTATACCTCCGTCAATAACCAGCTCTGAGCCTGTCATATACCGGGATTCGTCAGACGCCAAGAATAATACGGCTAAAGCTATGTCATGGGCACTTGCGAATATTCCTAGAGGTGTAATGGCTAACCGTTTGGCTCTTTCTTCGCTATTAGAGAGTATCCCCCGTATCATTTCAGTTTCTATGAACCCTGGGTGAACCGAATTACACCTAATATTCTCGGGTCCGTATTGAACCGCTGTAGACTTGGTAAGGAGCCTTACAGCTCCTTTGCTAGCAACATAGGGGGCTGAGGCGATACCGACGAGGCCTGCTATCGAAGAGATGTTCACGATGGATCCACCGCCTGATTCCCTCATGGCTGGTATTGCAGCTTTAGTGCCTAGGAACACTCCTTTTGAATTCACGTCCTGGACAAGGTCCCATTCCTCTAAGGTTGTCTCTTCAACATTTTTTCCGATGCTTATGCCAGCATTGTTAACCAGTATGTCCAGTTTGCCATAACTGTTGACGGATTCCTTTACCGCTGTCTCCCACTCAGATTCATTTGTCACATCCAAATGAATATATTTTGCCTCTCCACCAGTTTCATTTATCTCGGCCTCGACTTTTTCCCCTTCCACATCGAGGATGTCGCCGAAAACAACTTTGGCTCCCTCATTGGCGAACAACCTTGCCTCGGCTTCACCCTGTCCTCGGGCGGCCCCGGATATTAAAGCAACCTTACCTTCCAGCCTACCCATGGATTTCTCCTTTGATATACCTCGTTGTCCAAAAAGTGTATGTGCTTGGATAGTAACATTTTGACTATCACACAGTGCGAATGGAAATAGTACTGGGGAGGGAAGATAATGGCGGAAGGTGGAGAGGGTTGTGAGGAGATACTGGGAATAACACAGATGCGTGAGTAGGAATACAAAACTAAATTTAGGGAGAATCCAATGGGATTACTTGAGGGTAAAAAAGTTCTAATTACTGGAGCTAGAAAAGGAATAGGCCGCGGCATAGCAATAACTTTAGCGAATGAAGGTGCGGATGTTGGAATAAATGATATTTCAGATGATGAATTCGCCAAAAAACTGCTGGATATTATTTCTAATAAAGGAGTGAACGCTACTTTTCACAAAGGTGATGTGAGTAGTATCGAAGGAATAAACTCGGTTATTGATTCATTTATGGAAAAACATAACCAAATTGATATTTTGGTAAACAATGCTATTTTCGCAGATCAACAAAGACCATTTTTCGAAACAGATGAAACCTACTGGGACAGAATGATGGATCTATCTTTAAAAGGATATTTTTTCGCGTCACAAAGAGCTGCAAAGGAAATGGTTTCAGGCGGTAGAGGTGGAAGAATAATCTGCTTATCAAGTGTTCATTCTTATGTCGCTATGCCAAATTGGACTGCGTACGGTACAGCCAAAATGGCATTAAGGAGAATGGTAAAAGGCATAGCCTCAGATCTAGCCGGAAAAAATATTACTGCAAACTGTATTGCTCCTGGAGCGATCTCCAATAAATTACCCAACATTGAAGATGATTCGATAGATGGTCCACCGCACAACCCAGATGATTTGAAGAATTTTGTGCCAGCTGGTAAAGGTGGATTGCCAAGTGATATAGCAAATGCGGTTTTGTATTTATCATCTGATCTAGGGCAATACGTTAATGGGGAAACCCTATTGGTCGATGGGGGAATGATAGCTTCACAAAAAATACATGATTAATTCAAAGTAATTTGACTAAGTTTTAAGGAGTTGGTGCCGAAGGAGAGATTCGAACTCACACGGGTTTTACCCCAACGGTTTTTGAGACCGCCGCGTCTACCATTCCGCCACTTCGGCTGATTGAAGTTTCCATTATAGTTCTTGGCTAAAAAATGTGTTTTGTTGGAATAATGGATCAGTTTCCGACAAAAATGTTCTACATTTCTATCTTTTTTTCTCCTGAAAGATATGCTTCAGGCTCTTTTTGAAAAGCTTTATTGCAGCCAGGACCACAAAAATAGTAGGTAATTTGTTGATAGGTCCATTTGCCACCGCCTGGGTTACCCATGTCTACATCCATGTGGCAGACTGGATCTTTCTCCCAATCAATACGGTTCTTCCTGAATAATGGAATTTTCATGGTGTTTCTTCCGTTTAGACTATGGCAAACACTTAGATGAGCGCCTTGCTTTACCTGTATTTCAGGCGTAATGAGTTTAACACTACACTTATTGAACTTAATGCCATAGCTCCTGCGGCAGCTATTGGGTTTAGGAATCCTTGATCCCCAAGTAGTGGTTTCAGGATGGTGGGAATTTCTCCTCCCAGCAGGTGAATGAATGGATAAACTATGCCTGCTGCAATAGGAATTAAGAAAACGTTATATCCGAATGCCCATCCCAGATTCTGGCGTATTGTGCGCATAGATGACTGACTCAACTCAATTACTTCAGGTATTGAGTTAATGTCATTCGTAATTACTGTTACATCTGCAGATTGAATAGCTACTTCCGATCCACCACCCAGAGCAATGCCGAGGTCGGAAGTTTCAAGTGCAGGTGCATCATTAACTCCGTCTCCTACCATGGCCACTGTTTTACCCTGAGATTGAAACTTTTTGATGACGCTCATTTTATCTTCAGGGGAAACCTCTGACAGGGCGTTATCTATACCTATTGCATTGGCGATGTTTTGAGCTGCGTATCTGTTATCGCCGCTTAGTAATGCAACCTCTATACCCATTTCTTTCAGGCCAGATACCGCATCTTTGGCACCTGGTCTAGGGATATCTTCAAAGTCAATTCTTCCTGCATAACTTCCGTTTATCGAAACGTGGGCCTCCGAACCCACTATCTCCTGTTCGGAACTGTTTTTTGCTGGGACTTCTACTCCTACCGAAGTAAGATATTTTCGGTTTCCTACTGCTACTGAGGTACTTTGGTTATCTAAGACCCCTGAGGCACCCATACCAGGAATTGAAGTGAACTGTTGTACTTTTTCATAAGGTATATCCAACTCGTTGAAGCGGTTTACGATTGCCTTGGCCAAAGGGTGTCCAGATTGATATTCAATTGATGCCGCGACCCTTAACAATTCCTGTTCGCTAATGCCGGAATATGGGGTTATTGCCGAGACTACAGGCTTACCCAAAGTTAGCGTCCCAGTTTTGTCGAATACTACGAGATCCACTTTCCCGGATACTTCTATAGATTCCGCATTTCTAAATAGTATTCCTGAGGAGGCTGCTTTTCCTGTTCCCACCACTACAGCTGTCGGAGTTGCAAGTCCCATAGCGCATGGACAAGCTATTACTAGGACCGCCACTGAAACTTTCACGGCGTTATAGAAAGATGGTTCTGGTCCTATTGTGAGCCAAACACAAAAAGTTAGTGCTGAGATTATCACTATTGTGGGTACAAAATATGCAGATATTTGATCTGCAACTCGCTGGATAGGAGCTTTTGAACCCTGGGCTTCTTCAACTAACTGGATTATTTGGGAATGGACAGTATCTTTGCCTATACCCGTCGCCTGGTATGTCACGCTACCTTCTCCATTTACAGTAGCTGCGAAGACTTTGTCGTCGGTCGACTTTGCTACCGGCATACTCTCCCCGGTGAGCATAGATTCGTTGGCGGATGTGGTTCCGCTGATTATATTTCCGTCGACAGGAAACCTCTCCCCACTTCTAACGAATATTACGTCGCCGATAAGTACATCTTCTGTGGGAATACGAATTTCTTGTCCATCTCTGATTACAGTTGCTACATCAGGATGAAGGTTTAGAAGAGCTCTGATAGAACCTGAGGCAAGCCTTCTAGCTCTGGATTCCAACATTCTGCCTAGAAGCACGAGACCAATGATGGCACAGGACGCATCAAAATAAATGTGGTCGGGTGCTTCAGACACACCTATAAGTTCAAGAATCACTTGCACTGCGCTGTAGAAGTATGCGACGGAAGTGCCTATTGCTATTAGGGTGTTCATATTAGTTGTAGCATGGCGCAATGCGCTCCATGCACTAACATAGAATTGGCTTGCCGCCCAAATCTGTATTGGACTTGCTATAGCGAGAAAAATAAGATTGAACGATAGGCCGAATACTTTGTCTGGGTATGGGAACACCATTGCTGCCATGATCAGGGCAGCGGCAATAATACTAATGCAAGCTTTACTGAGGAGGACGATAGTGTCTCTGTCAGTGGACCCGTAGTCGTAAGGTCCGTCTTCCACCCGTTGAGCCTTGTAGCCAGCTTCAGTTACAGCGTCTCTCATTTCAGAAATAGACGTGAGTCCAGGTACGTAGCGAACACGACTTCTCTCCGTGGCCAGATTCACATTTGCCTCCGTGACTCCACCAAGGGATCTCAAAGCTGACTCCACGTGTGAGACACATGCTGTACAGGTCATTCCGTCAATGGCGAGGGTTATAGAATCTGATCCGAGGCCGTAACCCGCATTTTCAAGTGTCTTATTAATATCTTCCACCGAAGGAAGCTCACCGGTTACCTGAATGGTTGCTTTCTCTGTGGCCAGATTTACAAAAGCGTCTTCTACTGAGGTGAGGTCTTGAAGAGCATTTCCAACGTGGTCTGTGCATGCGGCGCAGGTCATACCCGTAACCGGGAAAACGACATTTTTACTGTTTGCCACCTGCGTCATTATTAACCACCACCAAAACTGACTTGATCAATGTCAATTATAAGCTAACGTAAAAGAGGGCTTCCTTTATGGAAACCCTCTTCAATTGGGACCTACTCTTAATTCTCTGGTATGACTACATAGTTCTTACGACGCCGACCACTCGTCCCCTTACTGCTATGCTTGCTGCTGAAACAACGATAGGACTCATCTGTGAGTTTTCTGGGACTAGTCGGACGGTGTCACCTTCTAAGAAAAAACGTTTTAATGTTGCTTCTTCTTTTTCCGGGAGCCATGCCGCTACCATGTCACCGTTGTCTGGGTTGGTTACAGGTTCCAGTAAGACAAGATCCCCATCTCCAACCAGTGCATCAATCATGGATTCTCCTTTAACTCTCAGCCCAAAAATATTTTCCTTTCCTTGAGTCAAAAATGGAGGTAGATCCACGTTGTCGAAGTCTTCATTGTTCCATGGTCCGCTGCCCTCCACTGGAAGAGGTTCACCCGCTGCAATATTGCCTAAAACTGGAACTGAAATAACACTCATAGCTCGGTTTATGGCTTCAGCAGCCTCTCCCAAAAGCTCTATGCCTCTGGAAACTTCCCTTCTGCGCTGTAGATATCCTTCTCTTTGTAATATCTGGAGGTTGTAATCCACGACCGAGGTTGAACTGATCTCACATCCAGCCTGGATATCTCTGACTGTAGGAGGATAATTGTTTTCCTTCATGAAACTTGTAATGAACTTAAGCATAGATTGCTGTCTTTTTGATAGGGATCGTTTCATAAGAGTCACCTTGCGGAATATTTAATGAGGTAGATATTTGTAAATACGCACTAATGTTCCGAACAAATTATCAGAACAATTGTACGGTGTCAATCATATCGAGGGTTAAACTTCATAGGATGTTTCAGATGGGGAGTATTTTGTTCCTGTCTTTACGTTGACCGGTAGAAATAACGGGTGCTACGATTATATTAGTGAAAGTTATCACCAAGTGGTGATTTGTTGATATGAGGCCTCGAATGCGGGTTTAGTCTTGTCGAAAGACAGAGTAGGAGAAAAGAATACAAAGTGCTAAAGAAGTTACTTGCTACTGTTGCCATCTTGAGTACATTTGCTGTTGTTATTGCCTGTGGAGAAAACACTCCACCTAAAGGAAGTCATGAGCCTGTGAAACCTGCCGCGGTGCCTGCTGCCCAGCAGCCTTCAGCAGCCCCTCCTTCGGCGGCTCCGGTGACTAGTTCTAGCACTTCCTCAGCTTCCTCTGCTTCCTCAGTTGCTGCCGATCTTGAATTAGCAGTAACACTAAAGGATGAAAACGGAGATTATGCCTACGATCCTGAGGAAATAACGATTGGTACAGGGCAGACGGTTAAGTTCGCCTTAACTTCACAGGGTGAGTTTCACACATTTACAGTAGACGATCTTGATATTGATATGGAGGTTGAGGCCGGTGATACAGAGTCGCTGACTTTTACCTTTGATGAGCCTGGTACCTATGATTTGATATGTATTCCTCATGAGTCACTGGGTATGGTTGGTAAGATAATAGTTCAGTAAGATTTAAATCAATTTAGTTCTTTAAACGAGGCGGTTGGCTTTGATGCCAACCGCCTTTTTTGTTGTCGTTGTTGGGCAAGATTTATGGTGAAGAGTTAGCAAGTTAAGTACTGTCAACATTTGTTGTTTTTGAGAGACTACCTCATCTTGTGGAATGAAAAGTGCTTCACCCTAGATGTCGTATTCTCGTTGACGTGAAAAACAGTCCCCAATATACTTTATCCGAAAACAATAGGGGATTAATTGATGCGTGTATCTTGTCTTCAACAAAACCTGAGTCGTGGTCTCTCAATAGTCGGTCGAGCTGTTGCATCGCGTAGCAATTTACCGGTGTTGCAAAATGTGAAGATTTCTACTGAAGACAATATGCTTGTCTTATCAGCAACAAATCTAGATATTGCTATCACCACACGTATTGGTGCCCAGGTAGAAGAAGATGGTGAAATCACCATACCCGCACGACTTTTGACGGATTTTGTGAATTCTCTTCCTGATGATCGTATTGACATAAAAACGGAGTCGGACCCTCTTATGGCAGGTCTTACCTGTCAACGTTTCGAAGCAAATATCAATGGGACTGATTCAGAAGAATTTCCACCCATTCCAACTGTGGATGAGGGAGCCACGATAAAGATGGATCCCCAAGTCCTCCGTGAGACGGTTGCCCATGTTGCTTTTGCTGCTGCCACTGAGGACTCTAGGCCTGTGCTCACTGGCATTAAAGTGGAAGTCAAAGGAGATGATTTTACTTTCGCTGCGGCCGATGGATTTCGTTTGGCTGTTTACGAAGGAAAGCTTACTGAACCTTTGCCAGAAGATATGGAGTTTATTATTCCAGCAAAATCCATGCAGGAGGTGGGTCGCCTAATAGGTAGCGACGACACGGAGGTGGAATTCACGATTACGCCAACAGGTACTCATGCGTTATTTAACATTGGAACAGTTGAGATTGTTTCTCAGTTAATGCCAGGTTCATTTCCTAATTTCAGATCACTAATTCCTGAAGAAAACAGGAGCAGTGTAACCGTGAAGCAGGAAGATTTTATGAGAGCTGTTCGCTCAGCGGCAATATTCGCCCGTGATGGTAGTGGAATAGTTCGGCTTCAGCTATTGGATGGCGAGGAAGGTGGCAGGATTTCAATATCATCCCGCGCAGAAGAAATGGGTGATAATCAAAGTGAAATTGATGGGTCAGTGGAAGGCGAGGTTGATGAGGAATCTAAGATTGCTTTCAACAATAAATACCTTTCTGAAGTGTTAGATGTTTTGGGAGATGGCGAAATAGCATTTGAAATGAGTACTGCTTCAAGTCCCGGTGTAGTCAGGGCTGTTGATAAGGATGGGTATACCCACGTCGTCATGCCAATGTTCGTTCAGTGGTAATTGTGCTTTAAGTATCACTTGAGGATTAATT
>VFFS01000075.1 GCA_009392815.1 SAR202 cluster bacterium | reverse complement strand
ATTGATATTGAAGGAAGCCTAGTATTAATGCAGGTGAGTATTAGAAATGGTATAGCTCGGTCTGATTTGCTTTGTACTCCAGTTCCATATACGGACAAAATAACCCATTGGCTAACTAGGTTACCGGATATATTGGGTCAGGAAGATATACGAATAATATGGGTGGATGAGGATGAAGTATCAAAATTGAGATCACAGTTTGGGGAAAAACTCACTTACGGTGATAAAGGGCCTGAATATATATATGAGCCAGAGAAGGTCTGGAGAATGGATGGGCACACGTTTCGAGACATTCGTAAGCGTGTTCGCAGGGTGGAAAAAACCTTTCCTGATTTTATGGATTTGTCATCGGAGCACATTTCAGAGTGTCAAGAGCTTTTGAGGAAATGGAGATCTTTGCAGGGACGGAAAAATCATTTTCTATTGGACTGGGGATATACCAGGGCAGCCCTAAATGAGTTCCATAGATTTTCCGCTGAAAGCCTGTATGGGTGGTGCGTAAAAATTAAAGGGAAAGTGGAGGCTTTCGCCCTGGCTGGCCCGATGACTAATGACACAGCAAATTTTTTCGTGGCCAAGACGAATCCGGAAATGCCAGGACTTTCTGAATACTTGCGATGGAAGGTATTAGGGGAACTTCGCGCCTTTACATATGTTAATGACGCCGGTGATCTGGGGATAGACGGGTTACGTCAGCACAAAATGAAAATGAGGCCTACGGATTTGAAAAAAACTTTTACAGCTACCCTGATGGCCACGGGGCCAAAAAGGTAGCTGTAAATTACGAACTAGATAAGACGATTTATCTCCCGTAGTCTGAGATGTTTTCCTCTTCTTTCGTTATCATCTCGATCAGAGCAGGTTGTCCACTGTCCGTGGCTTGCTTCGCTCTTTTCATTGCTGGTCCGATTTCGTCTGGGGTTGTTACTCTTTCCCCATACGCACCTAGGCTTTTGGCTGTATCTGCATATTGTCCTCCCAACTCGTTGCTGCGATAGTTCTCAGTAGCGTGTGGGAAGTGATCATAGTAATGAGTCATTACGCCATTATTTAGAACAACTGTTATTGTTCCTAGTTGTGATCTGGCAGCGGTCTCGATGTCCAGTCCCGCCATTCCGAATGCGGCATCACCCATGACATTGATAGGAGTTCTGTCTGGGTCGGCAATTTTTGCTCCTAGAGCCAATCCTAAGCCATAACCCAGCTGGGTCGATTTACCCCATCCAATATAGGATCTGGGCTTCAGCGCAGGCCAGAAAGGCACGATTTGGTTTCTTGGATACCCGGAATCATGAGTAACTATGCATTCTTTGGGGTCAATTGCTGACATCATTTCGTTGAATACCCTGTATGGACTCATTGGGGTTTCGTCGGAATTTAGTCTCGGTCCCCATTCCTTCATGAACTCATCTTTGATATTGGAAATCTCATCCCTTACTCCATGGACATCTCCTCTTCCGTGTTCACCAAGTTGGGATTTTGACTCTTCTATGAGTTGTTGGAGTACAAGTCGGGCGTCTCCCACTGCACCGTACTGAATCCTGTTGTCTCTATTCAAATCTTCTGGTGTGTTAGTTATTTGTGCCTTTGTAACTCCAGGAGGCATAGGGGCTGTGAAATTTGATATTGCAAAGCTCGTCCCAATGCCTAGTACGAAATCAGTATTTTGAAGGAACCTGTCTACCATTAATGTTCCTGTGTTTCCACCAGTTCCAAGTGCCAAGGGGTGATCCTCGGGGAAAGCGCTCTTTCCAGCCAAACTGGTCATTACAGGCACGTTGACTAGTTCTGCAAACTCGATGAGTTCGTCCCACGCCTCGGCATATAGAGTCCCCTGTCCAGCAACAATTATTGGTTTATCTGCCTTAAGAAAGGCCGTCACTATATCTCTCACATCTTCCGAAGCAGCATAGGATTTATAAACTTTTACAGGCTCATAATCCTCTATATTTTCTGGAACTTCAGCGTGCCCGACATCGCCTGGTAGTTCAAGTAGTACGGGTCCTGGCCGTCCGTGTTTTAGATGTGTGAAGGCTCTGCTAACCATTTCAGGTATTCGTTCGACTGTTTCTATACGTCCCGACCATTTTGTGATGTGCTGGTAGTTAGGGACTGCATCAAATCCTGGATGAACTCCCACCCGGTCTGCAGTTGAACCTCCTGGTATCAGGAGTACAGGAACGTTGTCAGCGTATGCCTGTGCAACTCCTCCAAAAGCATTCTCAGCTCCCGGACCGTGTTGCATGGTGAATACACCTATCTTATTTCCGTTATGGATGCGGCTATAAGCGTCCGCCATGTTGACCCCTGCCCGTTCCTGTCGGCACAGATATGGTCTAATACCTTCTTGAGAACAGGCCTCTATTAGAGTTTGTGCAGGAAAGCATGAGATCCATTCAGTTCCTTCTTTTCTCAGAAGCTTTGCCATTAATTGATCACCGTTCATTCAGTTTCTCCTTATGCATCTGTTAGATTCTTGTCCACGCTCATGGGAAGTGAATACGTAGAATTTTCGCATCTTCTATTAAAGTTAACCATAATTCTTTTGGCGAAGCATACTGTATGGCTGTTGACTCGGCGGGTCAAGGGAACCTTGTTAATTCTCTACCCAGACCTTTGGGCCGCTTCTTTTCCAGCTATTTTGCCAAATACTGCTCCAGCCATAAGACCAGCACCACCTGGGTAGTTGTTGTAAAACAGTCCGCCAGTCAACTCACCAGCAGCATAAAGCCCGGGAATTGCCAAGTCTGATGTGTCCTGAACACGGCAGCGGGTATCAATTTTGAGGCCCCCAAATGTGAAAGTGATACCGCAAGTTACGGCGTAGCCCATGTACGGTGGAGAGTCAAATTTTTGAGCCCAGTTCGATTTTGGTGGTGTTAATCCGACAGTTCCTTTGCCGTCCAAATTAGTGGGATTAAATTCTCCCTCTTGGACAGAAGCATTGTAATCGTTGATCGTTTTAACCAGGCCTGGAACATTTATATCCAATCCTTCAGCTAGGTTTTCTATGCTGTCACTTTCAACCATAGTGGCTTGCTGTATGAAATATTCGTCACGGAGTAAATGTTTACTTTTTTGATCAAATAGTTGGAAAGCAGCACGTTGTGGTTGCTTGAGTATCTCTCTTCCATATTTGGCATATGTATAGTTCCTAAAGTCCGCGCCCTCGTCGACAAATCTGTTTCCATCAACATTTACTATTAAGCCAAAAGGATAAGAGTGTTTCTGGAACAAGTCTGCTACGTTGCGGTCGCCATGAGGGGGAGCATTTAAATCCCAAGCTACTGCGTGACATCCACTCCAATGTCCGTGAGATTGTGCCCCTATATCTAGAGACATTTGGATTCCTTCTCCGGTGTTATATTGTGTGCCCCTCACTTTCGCCAATTCCCATCCGGGCCCCAGATACCTTGTACGCATTTCAGCATTGGCTTCAAATCCGCCACAGGCTAGAACCACGCTACGGCAGTTAATGAGTTCATATCCGTCGGGTCCCTTAACAACGACCCCGTTAATTTCGCCATTGTTACTGGTTTTGAGCTCAGTAGCGGCCGACTGATATCTAACTTCTATCTCCGCATTTTGACAAAGCTCAAATAATCGGTCAGAGAGCCCTTTGCCTCCACCTACAGATTCAACTATCAAACCGCCCCAGAAGCGCAGTTTCCCCTCGTGTTCAAATGCCTGTCTCCCGTAGGCAAGAATCCAAGGAACCCCCTGATCTCTCATCCATAACATTGTTGGGTACGACTCTGAGACAAGGATCTGTAGAAGGTTGGGATCCGATAAACCTTCGGTTACTCTCATTACGTCGGCATAAAAATCAGAATTGCTGTACGAGCCGACATCAATCTTGGCTTGCTCCTCTTCACCTATGTTAGGTAGTAAATTAACTATCTCTTCTAAGCCGTTATACGCGAACCTGAATAACCCCCCAGTAAAATATGAGTTTCCCCCTCGGAGATGTTCAGGTGCTTTTTCCAGTACAAGCACTCTACTTCCTTGCTCCCTCGCGGAAAGAGCCGCGTTGAGAGCCGCACTACCTGCCCCTACGACTACAACGTCGAAATCGTTTTGCTTTGGCATTTACTATCTCCTTGAATCCAAAATACATGAACATAGAGAAATGTAATTTACATTTCTCTATGTGGCAATTCCTGATTAAAGAGACGGTGCTAAAATATGCAGGTGAATACAGGAAAAAAAGTTACTTAATTGGGTTCATTTCGGATTGACCCCTTAGGTGAACCATAAGTATAATTATTTTTTGTTGATTATTTAAATCCAAGAATGAAGGCTAAATCGATCCCGAGATAAAATTGATTCGTGTTGTATGGGTTCCAAGAATTCGAATATCTTTGGAGATGGAATTCTTGGAGGCAATGTACCGGGGTTGTCGATTTAGCTTTAGAAAATACAAAAAAGAACTAATGTCAGGGAGGCTATAATGCCACCACTTCCCAAGAAAAAACACTCTAGCAAAAGAAAGGGTGGCAGGAACGCGCATAGGGCGATCAAACCTGCGTCCCTTTCAACCTGTCCGCAATGTCACAGTCCGAGGATGCCCCACAGAGCATGCTCAGAATGTGGTACCTACAACGGCAGATCTGTTATAGAAACTGCTCAAGAGACTCTTTAGTATCTTCCCTCATGAGACGTATACACAGCCGTTTAGTCTTCCAAGGAGTTTCTAATGACCCTAACTTTTGTAAATGATTCCAAAACTGCATATCTGTTTCCAGGGCAAGGTGCTCAAGCTGTAGGTATGGGGTTGGAACTGTTTGAGGGTTCTCAGGCAAGTAGGGCAGTTTTCGAGGAAGTTGATGATGCGCTTGGTAGATCTTTGTCACAAATTATGTTTGAAGGTCCTGAAGAGTCTTTGCGTGAGACTGTGAATGCTCAGCCCGGCATAATGGCTGTTAGTTTGGCGTGCTTGCAGGCTATGCTTGAGAATTTAAGTGAGAAAGAAATTTCTGGACCACTTTTGATGGCTGGACATAGTTTGGGGGAATACACGGCTTTGGCTGCTGCAGGGGTATTGAGCATTCGCGATACAGCCCTACTTGTTCAAAAGAGAGGGGAATTGATGCAGGAGGCATGTGACTCCAACCCTGGTACTATGGCGGCTGTTCTTGGGCTGGATGAGATGGTTTTGGAAGAGGTTGCTCGAGAATCCGGGACCTTCGTATCCAATATAAATACTCAGGAACAAATAGTAATCAGTGGATCAAAAATGGCAGTAGCAAGGGCCATGGACATGGCGACAGCCAGGGGGGCTAAAAAAGTTATTCCCTTAAGGGTTGGTGGGGCTTTCCATTCAGGACTAATGGAACCTGCTAAAGCGGGTCTTGTCGAGGCAGTGAATAACGTGGACTTTAAGACTCCCACTGTGCCGATCATAGCTAACTGCACTGGGCAACCTTTGAAAAATCCGGAAGAAATTCGCGAAGAGCTCATCGCCCAAATTTCGGGATGTGTTCAATGGAAAAGGACCGTTGATTTCATGATCAAATCCGGTGTAACTAACTTCCTTGAAATCGGTCCCGGGAAAGCTCTTGGTGGAATGGTAAAACGTATAGATAGAAGTGCTAACGTGACTAGTATTTCCGACCTAGAGGCTATATTGGCGCTTAGTAGAAACTGATAGGGTTTGATCAGCTGATCTAGATACCGAAATTATTTGTAGATTAACATTCGTTGAGTATGCTTGGAACTGGTACTGTAACCAATAGAAGAGAAGCGAGAGTAGTTGCCTTGCAAGTACTCTGTGAGGTTGATGTTGTACGGCACGAAGCTGCTTCGATACTTGGTGAGCTGTTTTCAGATCTTGATATTATGACCAGTCACTCCGAGTTTATATCAGACCTTGTAGAAAATGTACTTGTAAATATTGAAGAACTGGATAACATAATCACGGATTATGCGCCCAGTTGGCCAATATGGCAGATTGCAGTGGTGGATAGAAATATTATTCGCTTGGCAGTCGCTGAGATAAAATGGTTGACAGAAACTCCGGAGGGGGCGGTAATTAACGAAGCGGTTGAGTTAGCGAAAGCTTTTGGAGCTGAGGGCTCGCCTGGATTTGTTAACGGGGTTCTGGGTTCTTTTGTTGTGAGTGTACCTAAATCAGATTTATAGGAATTTTTAAAAAAGTTGGAGGCAAATAAATGGCACTTCTCGAACAGGTGCAGCAGATTGTTGCAGACAAATTAAGTGTTGATGAATCAGAAGTCGTTCCTGAGGCCTCTTTCACGGAAGATCTTAATGCCGATTCTTTAGATCTAGTGGAATTGATAATGGCCTTTGAGGAGGAATTTTCCTCAGGAGACGTCCAAATCGAGATCTCTGATGAAGAAGCGGAGTCGATTACTACTGTACAGGCTGCTATAGATTATCTTCGGGATAAAGGCATAGAGGACTGAGCCTCAGCTAGATTTTTATTTGTTGAATTTACGACCTGCCCACGACGGTCGTATTGTGTGCTGTTAGGGTCCAAGTCGGCATGTTATCAGGATGAATGCGGTGACTTGGGGAAATTTCCTTCAACCAATATAATCCGATTATGTTTTGAGTCGGGATTAATATTTATCTGGTTAATTACCCAGAGTGGCGTTGGAGGAAATTATGAAGGCAGCAGTTTACCAAGGTTCTCAACAGCTCATTATTGAAGACATACCTATACCAGAACCGGGCCCAGGGGAAATTTTGGTCAAGGTAGGCTACAGTGCCATTTGTGGTACAGATGTCCACGCTTTTCTCTATGACATAGCACCTCCAGGAGCTGTTATGGGGCATGAGTTTAGTGGGACTGTTGTAGCCATTGGATCCGGAGTAAACCGCTGGAAAATAGGGGATAGGCTTGTAGGGGGAGGAGGCAATCCTCCACCAGGTATGGAAGCACCTCTTAGACGACAGCAACAATATAACTATCGTCTAGAAGGATTTGCAGACGATCGCAAAAGAGGTTACGCAGAATACACCATTCTGACGGAATGGGCTCCATCACCAATTCCGGAAAACGTAACAGACCTTCAAGCCACTCTCGTGGAGCCCTGTGCGGTCGTAGTTAGGGCAGTCAGGCTTTCACGAATGATGTTGGGGGATACGGTAGCTGTCCTTGGTGCGGGTCCTATAGGTCTTCTCTGCATGCAAGCAGCCCAAGCTGCTGGGGCTAGAAAAGTCATCGTATCTGAACCCTCAGAAGCAAGAAGAAACGTAGCTTTATCTCTTGGTGCCGACGCTGTTGTTGACCCTACTAAAGAGGATCCTGTTGAGGCTATTATTTCCTTAACCGACGATTCAGGCCCTCATGTAGTTTATGAATGCGCAGCCGCTAAACCCACTCTTCAAACAGCATTTGATGTTGTCAGAAAACAAGGTAATGTAATGCTTGTAGCTCTAGCTTGGGAGGAAGTTCCTTTACTTCCTGTGGACTGGGCTGGAAAAGAAGTTAACTTTAATACTACGTTCGGATCAGAGGCATATGATTGGACTATCGCAATGGATCTAATTTCCCAAGGCAAGGTTAATGTTGATCCTTTGATTTTAGATGCGGACATTATCGATATCGAAGATATTCAACAAGCGTTTGAAGCGTTGTGCCAGCCTTCAACTCAAGTACAAATGGTGGTGAAACTGTAGTTCATTTGTTTCTTATCTGATCCAAATATGTTTGAAGTAGAACAGCTGCAGAAGCAGAGTCTAATAAACCTTTGTTTTTCTTGATTCTATTTGTCCTACCTGGAGATTCTTGAAGCCTTTTTCTGGCTTCTACAGTAGATAGGCGTTCATCAACTGTAGCTACTTTGACATCAGTAATATCGGTAAGATTATCTATAAATTGCTGAGTTTTCTCTGCCTGTGTGCCTATAAGGCCTGATGCTAGAAATGGCATCCCTACTACAATGAGTGATGCATTTTCTTCTTGACATAGCTTTAATATCCGGGATTCTGCTCGATGCCTTGGAATTGCAGATCGAGGGGTGGCCAAAGTGAGGGTTGGATCGCTGACTGCTACTCCAATTCTTTTGTCCCCCACGTCTAGTGCAATGATTGGCTGGTTCAGCAGACTTATGACTCCCTCAATGACTTAGAGACAATATTAGGAACTAGAGATAAGGCCTCGGCGAGTTTGTCAGGATATCTTCCTCCAGCTTGTGCCGATTCTGGTCTTCCGCCACCACCGCCACCTATAACTTTTGCTATCTCACTTACGATGTTAGATGCATTTATGCCTCTTTTAACTAGGTCTTTCGTAACCATAGCAACCAACATTGGATTTTCGTTTATAACAGCGCCGGCTACAATAACCCCACTTCCTACTTTATCCCTTAACCAATCACCCACACTCCTTAACAATTCGGCTGTTGTCGCGGAAGCTTGAACGGAGAGTACTTTTACCCCGTCGACCTCTATAACTTCGTCTAGGAGCGATTCTGCTGACTTCATCGAAAGTTCTTTTTGCAAATTTTCTAATTGGTCACTGGCACTTTCAAGCTGATCCTGTAAGGAAGAGATTCTTTCTCCCATTTCGGAAGGGGTAGTTTGCAGTGTCTCGGCCAGCTTGTTTTCTCTATTGAATCTTTCCCAGACTAGGCGTTCGGCCGCCCTGCCAGATACAGCTTCAATACGCCTCATGCCTGCTCCAATACTTGATTCACCTAGAACATATACTGTTCCAACTTCTCCTGTCCTATCAACGTGAGTGCCTCCGCATACCTCGAAGCTGAATCGACCACCATTGGCGATTTCAACTAGTCTGACTTTATCCCCATATTTATCGCCGAAGAAGGCGAGGGCGCCCTGTTCAACAGCAGCTGTGTAAGTATTCTCGCTTCTAACGATAGTGGCGTTCTGCCTTATTTTTTCATTGACCAGAGATTGAACTCTCCACATTTCTTCTTCAGTGACTGCTTGGACGTGGCTGAAGTCGAACCGTAGACGATCCGATGTTACTAGGGATCCAGCTTGTCTAACATGAGGGCCTAAAACTTGTCGCAGTGCGGCATGTAGCATATGGGTTGCGGTATGATTTCGAGCTGTATCTTGGCGTCTGATCGGGTTTACGTAGGACGTGACAGAGTCTCCAACTGAGATAAGACCTTCTTTTACCGTGCCGTAGTGAACTATGACATCAGGGATAGCTTCCTTGGTGTCCGATACTTCTATTTGTCCCTGAGTACCTACAATGTCACCGCCGTCCCCAACTTGCCCACCACCTTCTGGATAGAAGGGGGTTTCTTGCATGATAATTTCGACTTCTTGACCTTCTGATGCAGACCCAACCGATTGGCTGCCAGAGATTATTCCAACTATCACGGAATGGCCGCTAATTGATTCATAGCCAATAAAACCTGTTTGCCCAACACCAAGATTTTCGTAAATCCGTACCCGGGCTTGGTCCCCATCAAATTGCGACCCAGACCTCGCACGTTCCCTCTGGGCCTCCATTTCAGTTGCAAAACCTTCCATGTCCACGGATTTCCCTTGTTCTGATGCTATTTCCTGCGTCATCTCCACAGGGAACCCATACGTATCCCAAAGCTGGAAGACTGTATCTCCTGAGAGTCTTTCAGAATCAGTTAGAGCACGTTCTAGCATAAGATAACCATTGTCATACGCCCTTTGGAACCTATCTTCCTCTAGGCGTAAGACAGTGAGTATAAAGTCTTTATGGCTTCTAAGTTCAGGATATGTCTCACTCATTTTGGAAATTACGGATTGAGCCATTTCCTCCAAGAAAGGTTTCTCAATTCCTACCTTTCTTCCCAATCTTATGGCTCTGCGTATTACTCTTCTTAGAACGTATCCGCGTCCTTCATTACTAGGTACCACTCCATCGGCAGTCAGAAACGTAGAACTTCTGGAATGCTCAACAACGGCTCTTATCGCATAATCTAATTCGAGATTTTTGCCATAGGTGACGTTAGTCATGTTAGAGACTTGGTCTATCATGGATGAGAAGATATCCGTCTCATACATAGTTGCTGCATCTTGCATGATTATTGTCGCCCTCTCTAGACCCATTCCTGTGTCTATGCTGGGTGCGGGCAGTGGGTCTCGACTACCGTCTGGATGGTGATAGAACTGCATGAAAACTAGGTTCCAAAGCTCTACATATCTGTTGCACTGTTCCCCAGTAGACATCTGGTTTTCGCAATTGGGGGTACAGTCATCTCGCAAGCAGCCTCTCTCTTGACCGAAATCATAATGTAGTTCGCTGCAAGGACCACATGGTCCCTCCTCCCCATGTATTGGAGGGCCCCACCAGTTATCCTCATCACCGAATCGATAGATACGGTCAGTCGGAACTCCTATGTTCTGCCACAACTGATAGGCTTCATCGTCCGTTTCATGGATGGTCATCGCAAATTTTTCTGCACTGAGTCCTAACTTAGCGGTGACGAATTCAAGTGCGAATGCGATAGCCTCCTCTTTGAAATAGTCACCGATGCTGAAGTTTCCTAGCATTTCGAACAGCGTATTGTGGGTTGCATCTCCCACCACATCTATATCTGGTGTTCTGAAACATTTTTGTGAAGATGTCAGGCGTTGATTTGGTGGGGTTTGTTGTCCAGAAAAATAAGTTTTGAATTGGTTCATGCCGGCTATCGTCAGTAGTAACGTGGGATCGCCCACAGGAATAAGAGAGGAGCTTGGCATCCTTTGATGTCCTTTACTTTCGAAAAAAGAAAGGAATGCTTCTCTTATTTCGTCACTCGTCATTTTTTGAGCCATCTTGGAAAACCTCTTCGAATGTTTGGAAGAAATTACAGTAACCTGATTAAGTGTGGGGTAATTTTATACACTCAAGGGTGGGATTGATATATGAATAGTTGGTATATCAGGCGTCTGATGCACAGCGAAACCCTAAGTTCCCTGTGGAACTATCAGGAGTATTGGAGCTTCTGGCAGCGACACGATATCTGTTGCAATAAGAATCATGGCAGAGATATGAGCCACCCTTTATGGTCTTGGAGTATCCAGTTTCCGGGCCTTTCGGATTTTTTGTTACCTTGCTTCTGTGATAATCCGTACTGAACCAATCAAGTTGCCACTCCCAAACGTTTCCAACCATGTTAAAGAGGCCATATTTGTTGGGTAAATAGGCGTTTGCGGGAGCAGTCGAGTCATAGCCGTCAAGTTTGGTGTTGACTATAGGAAATTCACCCTGCCATATATTGCAAAGATGTTGGCTGTTGGGGCCGTATAATTCGTTTCCCCATGGATAAATGTTTTTGTTCATACCACCTCTGGCTGCAAGCTCCCATTCGGCTTCTGTTGGTAGCCTTTTTCCCGACCACAGACAGTATTGGGTTGCGTCATTCCAGGAAATGTGGACAGCGGGGTGTGTCATTCTATTTTGTATTCCTGATCCTGGGCCCTCTGGATGATTCCATGAAGCCCCATCGACCTTTTTCCACCACGGAGTGTTTGGGGGTGACTGGGTGGAATTAGTTCTTATTCGTTTTTCTATGAACATATGAAAAACGAACGACCACCCATACTCCTCCGCCTCGGTCCTATATTTTGTTTCTTCAACAAACTTTGAAAATTGTAGGTTTGTAACTGCTGTCTCGTCTATGTAGAACGGGTCTACACAGACTTCCCGAGGAGGACCTTCACCATCTCCGATAAACCCTTTTTCATAGTTGGTGCCCATGAGGAATTTCCCACCGTTGATAAGACGCATTCCTTCAGTGGTAAAACCGTTGGTTTTGTTGTAGCAAGTGGACTTGCCGGTCATAATTCTCATTGCAGACGTTTCTTCTCTTGAAACAGTGCAACAAGGATCTATCTGGGATTCAATGGATATATATTTCAAGTGGTAGTACTAAATGACGGGTTTTGTAGTGTTTGTATTTCGTTGACAGCTTATTGATCAGAGTATACTATCCACCGCGCTATGAGACATGATGTACGATTAAATAAGTATTATTTTAAGGGCTGTGAGGTCCTGCCTAAGAGGCACTGCTTGTTGGCGTAGATCGGATGCCATAAGCAAAGAGGGCCTCGACCGGCAGTGGTCGAGGCCCTCTTTGCTTGTTTGGAGTTAATAAATAGTTACTAAGGGAGAGATTCATTCTATGAATACCCATCAAAAAAATCATGTAGAAGGACTGGGATTTTCGTCCGCTCGAATTTTTAGTCCACTAGAGTTGGTGGATCGGATTCCAAGAAGCGAGGCAGCAGCAAAGACTGTTGAAGAGTCCCGCGGGATTATTCAGAACATCTTGAATGGTACTGACGACAGGCTAATGATAATAACTGGGCCTTGCTCGATCCACGATGAATCTGCAGCTCTGGATTATGCGAATCGCCTTGTTAAGCTTAGAGAATCTCTAAGTGAAAAAGTTTATATAGTGATGCGCGTATATTTTGAGAAACCAAGGACTACTGTAGGTTGGAAAGGCTTCATTAATGACCCGAATCTTAATGAAACCTTTGATATACCGGCTGGTTTGGAGCGAGGCAGACGCCTCTTACAGGAGATAAATGAGATTGGTATTCCTACTGCCAGCGAATTTTTGGATCCAGTCGTACCTCATTACATAGAGGATTTGGTTTCCTGGGTGGCTATAGGCGCTCGAACCACAGAAAGCCAAACACACAGACAGATGGCAAGTGCGATTGGTATACCGGTGGGATTCAAAAATGGAACTGACGGTAGCTTTCAGACAGCAATAGATGGTATCTCTGCAGCTAGCAAGCAGCATTCCTATGTTGGTACTGGACCGGATGGACATGTTTGTGTACTTCGAACCGAAGGTAATCCTGATGGACATCTTGTTTTACGCGGAGGGAAAAGTGGTCCTAACTATGACGATCAATCTGTTAGGTCTGCTCAAAATGATCTGGGCAAAGGTGGACTGCCAGAGAACCTAGTGATTGACTGCAGTCATGGTAACTCTAATAAAGATCATGAGAGGCAACCCGCTGTTTTCGAGGACGTTGTGGGTCAAAGAGTCTCTGGGAATTCTGGTGTTGTAGGAGTTATGCTGGAAAGCCACATTAATCCAGGAAGTCAAAGTTTGGGGAATGATCCTTCTAAACTCGACTATGGTGTTTCCATAACCGACGCATGTGTCGGTTGGGAGAAAACTGAAGAGATTATCCTTTGGGCCGACGAGAAATTGAACGGCAAATAAATCGATCGCCCTACCATAAAGTCATTGAATCAATAAACAGTTGCTTTAAATCTTTTTCTTCAACAGGTCGAGGTGAGAGTTTTATAACGCGATGCTGTGGTAAAGCCCCTTTTGCCAGTGCGTCAGCGTCAGCTTCTGAATAACCGACTTCACTGAGACCATTTGGGATATCTATTTTACGGATTAGGTCTATAATCGCATCTGCAAGTATATCGCCGGCATCTTCGGCGTTGGCATTTTCAACATTTGCTCCCATTAACCTAGCCGCTTGTAAATGTCTCTCCGGGTTCATGGGCGCTGTGAATCTGAATACTGCTGGCGCATTAAGGATTACTGACATTCCGTGAGGAACGATTGGCATTCCTTCCGGATAACCTTCCACAAAATTATTTTCCACCATACCTGCTACGGGATATGACATTCCATGCGGTAGATGGCATCCGGCATTGCCGAAACCAACTCCAGCAAATGTTGCTGCTAGCATCATTTGACTTCTACTTTCATAATCATCGCTGTTGTGAACGGATGAAACGATGTTCTGGGTGCACATCTCGATTGCTCTGGTTGACCAAACGTCACTAATAGGATTTGACCCCTGATATGAGGGTCTCAGTCCCGGATTTTCAGGTGCCTCTCTTTCGTGAAATGGAATTGCTGTGTATGACTCAAGTCCGTGACAAAGTAGATCTAGCCCGCTGCACGCTTGTACCATTTTAGGCATCGTTCCCGCATTGTCGGGATCCACTAGTCCCATAACAGGTCTTAGAGATCTGTGTGCTATTCCAGTTTTTGCCTTCATGTCTAAAAGATCAAATATTGCTACACCAGTGGTTTCACTCCCTGTGCCTCCCGTTGTTGGTATGGCAATGAGGGGTTTCAGAGGTCCAGGAACTGGAGAACCTCTTCCGATCGGTGCGTTAACGTATTCAAGAAAATCTGCCGGGTAAGTAGCGTATAAGTTCGCTGCTTTGGCGGTGTCAATTGTGGAACCTCCCCCTATTGCGACATATCCTGAAAATTCACCCTCGGTTGCAAATAATATGGCGTCTTTAAATGACTCGTCGGTAGGCTCAACTCTAACTTGATCATATATAGTGACTTCAATGTTTTCAGAGGTTAAGGATTCGTGAGCAATCCGCACCGCATCAGTGGTCACAATATTGGGGTCAGTTACTATTAGCACTTTTCTCGCCCCTAATCGTGCCATCTCATATCCGACTTCTTCTGTCACACCTGGACCGTATTTGATCGATGAGGTGTCTATCGTGAAAGCTGTGTCAGTGATAAGTTGGTTGTTTAGAGGCGACATAGTAGTTCCCTCACTGTGATTTGGTTGTGTCTAACAACGTTCATTCTAGATTTGAATCTCGATTCTAGCAGAACCTGGAACTAGGTCTCTAGACAAACTGAATTAAAATTAAGTGTGGGAGTATTCATAGAAATTGAATATTAAAAGAAACTTTTGAAGGGGAGGCCCTATTTGAAATATTTACTGGATCAGTTTGTAGATGACGTCGGCAGAGCCATCGAAAAATACGGCATTACAGTTGAAATGCAATGGTCATTGGGGGCAAAACTTCAAAAGCTAGTTCAGGAAGGCGGAGATTTGACTTCTCAAGGAGTGGAAAGTGTCGGTAGCACTGGGTTGTCTGGGAGAATACTCCACGAAGACCCCAAAGGAAGATTCCGTTTAATAGTCGCTCAATTTCCATCAGGGGAACCTACGCCAATACACGCTCATAATCGTTGGGGTTTGGAGTGCGGATGGTCAGGAAGAGAGAGATTTACTGTATATAGACGTATTGATGATGCATCTGATAACTCAAATGCCAAACTTGAGATTTTTTCGGATCATCACATAGAAAGAGGTGATCTTGGATACTGGTACGACTCTCCACGAAACATACATCGGCAATGGGCAGAGGGGAATCAGCCCTCCTGTGTGGTTATATTAATGGGTGGGGATGGTGGAAGGGATGGAATTTTTGACATTGATCAAGGAACGTTTGAACCTTCTTAAAATCTGACGCATTCAGAGTATTCATCTCTGAATATCTTTGTATGGGCTGGATGGAGGTCTTCCATTTACATACAAGCCAAGATGAGTTCCTCCCAATATTTGAAGGTGTCCGTGTGGCTGAGACTGCATCCCGTGATCTCCAAAATTCGAAAATATTCTATAGCCCTCAGGACATTCACGCTGGCCGACTTCATTTGCAAACAGACATAGATCTTTTATGAGATCATCGCTAGACCACATTTCGTTCTGAGTCATGTGTCTTACAGGTACAAGCAATAGCTGTAGTTTGTACCAATGTAGGTTATTTTCGAAAACTACAAATTTTTCGTTCTTATGATAAAAATTTGCGGGAGATTTACCAGAGATTATTTCGCAGAAAATACAGTTTGCAACGCTCAATTAAATGCCTTTGTCTATCTGTAACCTGGGACGTCTAGATCAAACACTTGTCCAAGTCTTGAATCTTGAATACGAGATGCTATTTCACTACCTTCAGCGGCTTCATTTCGCAGATCTATTCTAGTCGTGACTATGGTTGGCATCATGTGATTTTGTCTGTAAGTTATTATTTCTAACAATCTTCTTTGAGCCCATTCACTTTCTTTAACAAGTCCATCCAATATAAGTAATGGAGTAGTTTTGACCTGTTCCATGATAGTGAATGAATCTACACTACTAAAGCGGGATGACCCTTCTCTAAGTACAGAAATTAAATCGGTAACATCGGCAAAGCATACTTTCCCACCTCGATTAATGTAATCGTTGGCTATTGCTGCCGCTAGGTGGGTTTTCCCTACCCCGGTACTGTTGTTTTTGCTTACAAATGTGAGCCAATTACGTTCTTCGTGTTCTATGTTTTTCGCATAACCTTCGGCGATTTCAAGAGCCATTTTAAGTGTGGTTAGAGCCATAGAATTTAAGTGGGGTCTTCTAATATCGAATTTCTTGAAACTAGCGTTAGAAAATAGCTTGGGAATTGCTCCATAGATTTCAGCTTGGTCAATGGATTTGACCGTTTTAGCTGTTTGTATAATTGAACCCAGATCCTCATCTTCCAGTCTGCTTCTTATGAATGGGTCCAAGGTGGATATATCATCGGATGTTGTAATGACGGTAGGCAATTTACCGTTTGCCCTATGATTCAGGATCTGAATTAATTTTTCATGTGCCCACTGTGTGGAGGTCTTAGAATTCATTCCATCAAGAACTAGTACTGGGACATTCCTTACTTGAAGCGATATGTCTTCCGCCTCGGTGTCTCCCTGGTAAGAATAATTTGTACGAAGATGGTCTATCAAGTCAGAGATATAGATGAAATATGCTGGTGTTCCTATCCCAATACATTTATTGGCAATTGCAGCAGCGAGGTGTGTCTTTCCACTACCGTGAGGTCCAGTTATTGTGAGCCATCCGGACGGTGACATAGCGAAGTCTGAGGCTTTGCTGAAGGCGTTAAGGAAAAGTTCTGAATCTACGGAGGTTTCGCCTCGTCCCGTCTCATTCAAATTCTCGAATGAGTATCTGTGCAGATAGCCTAGGTTACTGTGGGCCAGTAGCCTATTAGTGATTTCGCCCTCTCTCATTTCCTCTCTGCAGGAGCAGGATTTAATGGAGCCGAAGTCTGGGTGGCCAGTAGGTACGTTAGGCGTAAGCCAACCTTTCCCTCCACATATCTCGCAGCGAGCACCGTCGTCTTCTTCTAAATATGGTGAAGAATCGTGGTTCCTATTTCCTTTCTCAGTGAGTTTATAGGAGTCTATCGATTTTAGGATATCTCGGAGGTTTTCCATCTCCACTTTCGTCCCTTCCTTCCATGTCCCATCTTTCTAGTATGCGTGATACGTACGCCCAACTTCTGCGATTTTGCTCTACAGCAATTCCTACAGCTTCTTTTATCCATCCTGCGGGATATTTGTCTTCAGCTTCAGTTAATTTTTCTGACATTATTGGAGTCAGTATGCCTATGTTCTGCTCATAAAGCGAGTAAATTTCCGGAGGGGTGTTTTCAATTTCCCACGGGTCGGGGGGTTGGTCATTACTCTCATAGATTGATCCTATATCGGATGCAATTTCCCGGTCAGATTCAGAATTTAGCATGAAAGCGTCAGAGGCATTCTCTCGTCTAATTTGGAGTAATATTCCGCCTTTGACGACCATATTTATGCTATTTTGAATGGCCTCCTTACTGCCCAAGGCATTGGATAATATCTTATCTCCAAATACTTCCTCGGAAGATACGTATCGTAAACGCCCCTTTTTTTGTTGAAGCATCCAAATGATTCTCAAAGTTATTATAAAACCAGAAGCGTCCTTGATCTGTTCCAACAGTGGTCCAAACATTGGGGCAGGTACAGGTAGATATCGGACGCTACGAGGGAATCCTTTGAAAGTCATTTGAATAACGTTTGCCAGTTCACTGATAGACGGTTACAGGGTTTTGGTCGTATACGGCGAGGTTCTCAAATTTCACGAACTGTTCTTGGAAGTAGAGTCTTACAGATCCTACCTGTCCATTTCTGTGTTTCGCGACTATCAGCTCTGCGATATTGGCTGGATATTCCTCTGTCGGATGCCGCTTTTCCCATGTTTCTTCGTCGACGTATCTGTCCTCTCTGTGAATAAATGCAACTACATCTGCATCTTGTTCTATGCTACCGCTCTCTCTCAGGTCAGATAGCATTGGTCTGTGGTCAGGTCTTTGTTCAATAGCCCTACTCAACTGTGAGCAAGCTAGAACAGGCACATTAAGGTCCCTCGCAAGGCCTTTGAGAGATCGAGATATTTCTCCCATTTCTTGTACCCTATTGGAATTTCTGAAGCCGCTTCCTGAAATAAGCTGGAGGTAATCTACTATAACCAAATCCAGACCTTTTTCTGCCAGTAGTCTCCTAGCCTTACTTCTCATTTCCACTATTGTCTGCATAGGAGTGTCATCGATATATATTGGAAGATCCGAGAGTGTACCAATGGCGTCGATGAGCCTGTGCTCTTCTTCGTCCCTATAAAGTTGTAGCCTGAGTCTATGTCCGTCCACATTGGCTTCACTGGCAATAAGCCTGTTACCAATTTGTGTGGCGCTCATTTCTAAACTGAATATGCCGACACTGTTTCCCACTTTTGCTGCAGAAGTTGCAATATTAAATGCCAGAGTTGATTTTCCCAAGCTTGGTCTGGCGGCGAGAATGATCAAATCAGATCTTTGAAGACCACCAGCAAGAAGCTGGTCGAAACGATCAAATCCACTTACTACAGGTGCTATAGAAGCCATATCGGGACCTTGGAGGCTTCCCTCCATATACTCGTCTAATATATCCCTTATATGTGAAAAATCGCGTGATCCTCTGTCTGATCTAATTTGAAAAAGGATTTCTTCCGCTCTACTCAGTGAACCATCAGTGTCTGCAGAATCGTCATATCCAATTTGTGCTATTGACTCTGCAGCCCTGATAAGCTGCCTCATTACAGATGTTCGATGAACCAAATTCCCGTAATGCAATATGTGAGCCGGGCTAGGAACGTCATTAACCAGACCTATAAGGTATTCAGCTCCTCCAACAGACTCGAGTCGTTGGTGAATAGAAAGCTCGTGGGACAGAGTGACCTGATTTATGATTTCATTTCTAGAGGCTAGGTTCAGACAGGCTTCATAGCAGTACCTGTTTTTTTCCTGATAGAAATCTGTTGGTTTTAAAAATGCGGAGACACGGGTCAATGCATCCCCGTCCAACAACAGTGATCCTATGACAGAGTTTTCTGCTTCTATGTCGTGTGGTGGTATTCTCTCGGTAGTCACCTGTATTGCCTTTAAAAAGGGTAAGTTGCCCGCCTCCACTCACGGCATGATCCGCCTACACATAGACCTGAGCAGGTCCCGCTCAACAAAAAACTGGCTAACGAAAGTCCAAATTGGACCTGTTGAGTAGCGTTTCTAGTTTTCTTCTGATTCTTCTTCGGCGGATTCTTCCTGAGTCTGCAGGGGTTCAGAAGATTCGTCTTCCCCGGAGTCTATAACACTATCAACATCTTCCGCCACTGACTTATCTTCATCACTATCTATTGACGCCATTGCGATATCGTCAGTGAGATCATCTTGGTTTGCACCCATCTCGGTGTCTTCACCTTGGTCTTCTAGTGGGTCCTGTCCAGTTGCATGGACAATAACTTTGACATTGGCAGATACATCAGAGTGAAGCCGTATAGACACATCAAACTCTCCGGTTTCTCGGATGGGATTATCAAGTTGAACCCATCGTCTCTCTATGCTCACTCCTGTTTCTTCGCTGACGGAATCGGCGACCATAGTACCGGTTACTGAACCATACAGTCGATCATTGGCTCCAGCCCTCATCTCCATAATAACTTCGGTGCCTTCTATTCCCTCTGCTACGGTTCTCATATCCTCGAATTTCTGAACACGATCAACGTCTGCCTGGCGTTGGAGTTTTCCAATCCGTTGTAGATTATTATGAGTCGCTGGTGCAGCCAGGTTTTGAGGCAACAGGTAATTTCTCGCGAACCCGTTTTTCACATCTTTTACTTCTCCTCCCTGCGCCACACCTTCTACGTCCTCAAGAAATACTACTTTCATAATCATCCTCACCTAGTGTTCTAATTTGGAGAGCTCCCGAAGGAGAAATTTGATTTTAATTTAGATACTTCCAGATAATTTAACTATGAGTATTTAGATTAAAACCAGAACCGCAATTATA